>CAMWPF010000142.1 GCA_947176045.1 uncultured Treponema sp.
GTTTGTTGTTTTGGGTTGCGTGCCTGAGTGTGGGGGTTTCGGTGAGAAGCTTGATTAATTTATTATTATTAGGGCCGGCTCGTGAGGGGGGGCCGGCGCTCCGCTTTTTCTGAAGAATCAGTACAATTAGGAGAGCTTCCGGTACAGTTCGTTCCAGACGCCGCGCTGGGAATCCGTGAACGGCGCGTCCGCATCAACGAGCGTTTCAAGGGACGAAACGCTTTCGTTGAGGGCGGTTGAAAATCCGCGGGAAATCTTAAACCAGTATGTTCCGCTTCCATCGGTGAACAAGCAGATGAATCCATATTCCCGGCCTTTTTGCTTTGCACACGCGATGCGCAAGATGTTTTCCGCTGCATCTGTGAGCGCTTGTGCGCCGCCTTCTTCATGAAGGTTGATGTTGCACTTTCTGATTTTGTTCCATCCGGTTTCTGGAACCGGCGCCAGATCCAGAACCGCCGCGATGCGCGCAATCGTTGAAAGCTTTTCGCCGGCAAGCAGGGAGAATCCGTTTGCATAGACAACCTTGCCCGTAATGCTTCCGCCGTCTTTCTGCAGGAAGGGAAGGTCTGACTGCGGGCGCCGCCGCGCGGCGTTCCGTCCCATCCTGCCTGCGCCGTCGGAAAGGGAGCCGTATTCTGCTTCGACGGCACGGACGGCGCGCTGGAGCGACTGGACGGGCAGGATTGCCTCGCGCCTTCCTTTGAGCTTTTGAACGGCGAACGTTTCTCCGCCGAATGTGACGGACGCCTCCTCTGCAACGCCGTCCTGCGCTTCTCCGCCTTCCTTCCGTTCGCCGCGCCTTTTTCCGCGCGGCTCCATGCCGCCGTCTGCCTGCGCCCCGCCTGCTTTCTGCGGACGGCTGGCTTCCAACGTGGTGAGAAGTTCCGGCGATATTTGGTTCAAAAGCTGCTTGGTGAGCGGCGAGACGCTCATCGCGAACATTCGGGATGTCCGCACGATTTCTCCGGCGACGATGTACAGCGGATCCTGCCGGAACATCGCAGAGCCGGGATGGATGCAGATATGGTCGGCGGTCAGGCTCTTGTAGTTGTCCCTGCCGCGCCGCACGCAGACGAATTGGATCATTCCCGCGGCGATGCAGCACAGGTAGTCGCCCTTTCCGCCGCCGCTTGAAATCGGAATGTTCATCTTGGAGACGATGTCCTTGAGCTGCTCGTTGATGTTTTGAATTTCCATCATGATGCGCTCGTCAAGATAGTTCCGCCTGCAGAACGCCTCCTTATCGTCCGCGCCCTCGTACCGCCGGAAGATGTTCAGATAGGAAACGAAGTCGCCCTGCATATCGCGGAATTCGTGGTGCGCCTTACGCGCCGCAAGCTCCTCGCCTGGAGGCAGGACGAACGGCGAATTGGCGGAAAGGAACGCGGCGGCGATGAGCGCCTCCTCCAGAACGTCGGGATGGCGCATGATTGCCTCCACGATGATGCGGCTGATGCGCGGTTCGAGCGGGAATGCGACCATGAGCTTTCCGATGGAAGACAGCGTGCTGTCGCTGTCCAGCGCGCCGAGCATATTCAGCGTGCCGACGGCTCCGGCGATGTTCTCCTTTCCCGGCGAGGAAATGAAGTCGAAGCCTTGGAAGTCCGTGATGCCGAGGTCCGCCATTTGAAGGACGACTTCGCTCAAGTCGGTGCGGTAGATTTCCTCCGTCGTATACATCGGACGCGTGTCGAAGTCCTTGCGCGGATACAGGCGGTAGCAGGTTCCCGGACAGGTGCGTCCGGCACGTCCGCGGCGCTGGTTGCAGCTTGCCTTCGAGACGGTCGTTTCGACAAGGCTGGACGTGAACGTATGCGGATTGTAGAAGTTGAGCTTTGCAAGCCCCGAGTCGATGACCGTCGTGATGTCGGGAATGGTCACCGACGTTTCCGCGATGTTCGTGGAAATGATGATCTTCTTCCTGCCGTGCGGCGGCGGATCGAAGACGCGCTCCTGCTCGTCCTTTGCGAGCCGTCCGTACAGCGGCAGCGTATGGATTTTCCGGGCGAAGGCGGAAGCGTCGAGCAGCTTCATGCAGTCCTTGATGATTTTTTCTCCCGGCAGGAAGATCAGAATGCCGCCGTCCTCGCCGTTGTCGAGGATCCTGCCGACAGTGTCGCAGATTTTCGTGAGCAGCGCGTCGCAGGCGGCGTCCGAAATCGTGCTTGCGGAAATGAGCGGCGGATCGTAGACCATAGTGACGGGATACGTCGTGGTCTCGATGGTTACAATCGGACAGCCTCCGAAATATGCGCTGAACGCCTCCGCGTTCATGGTCGCCGATGAGACGATGACCTTGAATTCCTTCCGCTCGGCGAGAATCCGCTTGAGCAGTCCCAGAACGAAGTCGATGTTGAGGCTGCGCTCGTGCGCCTCGTCCACCATGATGACCGAATATTTCGACAGCCACGGATCCAGCTTCATTTCCTGGAGCAGGATGCCGTCCGTCATGATTTTGATTTTCGTCGTGGCGTCGGTCTTGTCCTCGAAGCGCATCTTGTAGCCGACAAGTCCCGGATAGCTGGTGCCCAGCTGTCCAGAGATGAATTCACTGACGGACAGGGCGGCGATGCGCCGCGGCTGCGTCACCGCGATCATGCCGTTCTCCGCGTAGCCTGATTCGTATAAAATTACCGGAAGCTGGGTTGTCTTCCCGCTTCCGGTGGGGCTTTGGACGACAATCACCTGGTTGTCGTTCAAGGCTTCCAAAATCCGCGACTTCTGCTCATAGACGGGGAGCGTCTGGTAGTCTATTGGTTTTCTTGCCATGTCGTCGTTTCCTTTGCTTCTTCTGAAATAATCTTTCTCTGCCGAATATAGTCCGCCCACTGCGTTTCTCCGCGTTCCTCAAGCTGCGCGGCGAAATCGTCGTCGAGCTTCTTGACGATCATCTCCAGCTTGTCGTTGATGTACGTTGTAATGAAGATCGGCGTTGTGCTTTTCACGCGGGGCGGACTGTCCGCGCGCTTTGAATACGTTGCCTGCCACAAAAAGCCGTCGCCGGTGTTGTCGCGGGGGGTGCTCGGATTGTCGAACCGCGGCGTCGTCCGCTGTCCGCTGATGGTGTTGCCGTTTCCGTACATGATCAGCTTTGTGATCGCGCCGTCCGCCGTGCTTCCGACAAGCTCGCGCTCCCGGATGATGTGCGGATGGTTCGCCCACACGATGTCGACGCCGCCTGCCAGAAGCTGATGGTAGTATTCCTTTCGCTCTGGGTGGACGGGGGCGATGTACTCCGGCTCATCGGAATGGAGGGAAAGCACGAACAGGTCGCATCCGCTTTCCGCGCGGATCTTTTTGACGGTTTGCAGGAAGTTCGCCCGGCCTTTTTCCGTATACGGAACGAAATTCATGTAGGAACGGTATTCGGGCGTGTTCAGGATTTCCGTAACCGCGCAGAACAGGATCTTCCAGCTTCCCTTCTTGAGGATTGTATAGGAAATTCCTGACTCCGGCGCCTTGTTGATGCCGGAAAAGGCGACGGGACGGCTGGCTTCCGCGTACGCCCTGCTTTTTTCCTCCGCCCAGCGCACGGTCGCCAGCATTCCTTCCAGCCGTTGGTCGTTCGTGTGGTTGTTGACAAGGGAGAACACATTGAAGCCGGCGTCGATCGCCGCCTGCGGATACGCGTCGTTCATGTTGAAATTCGGATAGGTCGAGAACGGACGGCTGTCGTCCACCGGAGCCTCGATGTTTGCGAACGCGAAGTCGGCGCCCTGCACGATCGGCGCGATGTCCTCCCAGATGCGCGCGTAGTCCTTCATGGCGAAATTCGGCGTGTGCGCCATAATGTCTCCGGCGAACAGCAGCGTGACGGTGTCTTCGGCCGCCTGCGGCGGAACGTCCGGCGTCTGTTCTTCCTGAACGGGCGGACGTCCGGCTTCATCCTGTTCCTGCGCCGGCGTTTTGGGAATGGATGCGCAGCCGAACATCAGCGCTGCGGCGAGTGCGGCGAGAGGAATCGAAAAGGGGCGGAGCAAATCGTTCATGGACGCTCTCTGGAAAAAGGATTGGCGGAAGCTGCCGGAGGCGCGGACGCCGCTCCGTATGGAACCGCTCCTCGCCTCCGGCCTGCCCCTGCGGCTCAGAATCCCGCCTGCACCAGCGTGATGGCGGCGGTTACGACGATGTCTTCAACGGAACAGCCGCGGCTCAAGTCGCTGATGGGCTTGGCGAATCCCTGGAGCACCGGGCCGTACGCAGCCGCTCCGGCGAGGCGCTGGACGAGCTTGTAGCCGATGTTTCCGGCGTTCAAGTTCGGGAAGATGATGGTGTTGACCTTGCCGCGGACCGGGCTTCCCGGCGCCTTGCGGTCGGTGACTTCGGGAACGAGCGCGGCGTCCGCCTGCAGTTCCCCGTCGATCAGCATGTCCGGCGCCTTTTCCCGCGCCTTTTTAACTGCCTCCTGTACGGTGAGCACGGCGCCGAGGTTTCCGCCGGAGCCTTTTGTGCTGAACGACAGCATCGCGACCGCAGGCTCGCAGCCGAGCAGCGCGCGGCAGGATTTTCCCGCCGCGACGGCGATGTCGGAAAGCTGCTCGGAGTCCGGCTCGGGAACGACGGCGCAGTCGGAGAAGATCAGAAGCCCCTCATGCCCCCACTTCGGATTGTGCGTGTCGATGACGAAGCAGGACGACGCCGTCTTTGTCTCCGGCGCCGTCTTGATGATGGTCAGCCCGGCGCGGAGCATGTCGGCGGTGGAGGACAGCGCGCCTGAAACCATGGCGTCGGCCTTTCCCAGCCGCACCATCATGGCGCCGAATTTCATCGGATCGAGCATTTCGGCGTGCGCCTTCTCGTTCGACATGAGCGGATTGCCGTTCCCGTCGACCTTCTTTTTGCGCAGCTCGAAGTATTCGTTGCCGAACGCGTCCAGCCATTCCGACTCGGACGGCTTGATGATGGTTATGCCGTCCAGCGT
>CAMWPF010000143.1 GCA_947176045.1 uncultured Treponema sp.
CATCGTCACCGACCACCACAATCCGCCGGACATCCTGCCTGACGCGGCGGTCATCCTCGATCCTAAGCTCGAACAGTCGGGATATCCGTTCCAGGACATCTCCGGCGCGGCGGTCGCATTCAAGCTGGTCTCCGCGCTGCGGTTCAGCCGGAACGAGCCGTTCTACGGGCAGGAATTCTGCCTGATGGACGTCCGGCAGGAAGAAGGCGGCTGCCGCATCGACTGCCTGAAGACGAGGAACCTCGTCAGGACGGACTTCCTTTCGCTGAAGGCCGCGCCCGGCGGAATTTCCATATCGGACACGCGGCTTCCCGAATTCCTCAAGGGACAGGCAATCCTCGTCTGGAACGAACCGCGCGTCGCGCGCCTCCTGCAAGGCCTGTTCGGAACCGGCGTGGAATTCCAGATGAAGGACATGCAGCCGGAAATCGCGCGGATGATTCCGCACGTCGGTGCGAGCGAGCTGGGAAAGATCAGGACGCTCTCAAAAATCGCGCGGTATTCCGACGGACCAGTTTCGGAGATCGAAGGATTCTTCACCCTGTTCGTAACGTTCGCGAAACGGACGGCAGCGGCCGCTTTCCCCAAGCACGAGGAGGACGCCGTACAGGACCTCCAGCTGGTCGCGCTGGCGGCGCTGGCGGACGTTATGCCGATGAGGAACGAAAACCGGATCTTCGTCAGAAATGGAATCGCCGCGATGAACGGCGGCAGGACGCGCAAGGGGCTGGCGGAGCTGCTCGCGCGCACGGAGCTTGCCGGACGGCAGCTTGCCTCTGCAGACCTTTCATGGAAGGTCATCCCCGCGCTCAACGCCGCCGGACGTATGGGGCGGCCGAACCTGTCGCTGGAGCTGCTGGTTTCCGACGATCCCGCGGAACGGCTCCGCCTCGCCGAAACAATCATCGGACTCAACGAGGAGCGGAAGGCGCTTGTCAGCGACGGAGAGATGCGCACCTCGGCGCAGGCGGCGGAAAGCTTTGAGCGGCTCGGCGGAAAGCTCAGCATCGTGGTGGATGCAGGCGTCAACCGCGGCGTTACCGGCATACTCGCGTCGCGCATCATGCAGAAGTACGCCGCGCCCGCCATCGCAATCACGTTCAGCGAGGACGGTGAGACGGCAATCGGCTCCATGCGCAGCTGCCGCGGCTGCGTCGCCACCGACTTTCTCGGCACATTCGGCGACTTCTTCATCAATCACGGCGGGCACGACTCTGCCGCAGGATTCAGCTTTGAAAAGCGCCGGCTGCCGGCGTTTCTGGAAAAGGCGGCGGCGGCGGCGGCGGAACTGCGCCTTTGCGACGAGGCGGACGGCATCGACATCGACGCGGAGCTGCCGCCGGAATTCATCACGCCCAAGCTCCTCCAGCTCGTTGAGAAATTCGAGCCGTTCGGCGAGGAGAACCGTGAGCTGGTGTTCCTTTCGAAATCTCTGAAAATCCAGGACGCGCTGATCGTCGGAAGGTCGGAACGGCAGCACTTGAAGCTGCACTTCGACTGCAAGAAGCACAAGGTTCCGGCAATGTTCTGGGGCGAGGCGGAGCGGCTCAACCGGGACTTCCGGGACGGCGACAGCCTCGACGTCATCTACAAGATTGGAAGGAACACGTTCAACGGCATGACGTCGCTGCAAATGATCCTGATCGACGCGGAACACTGCCCCGCGCCTTGAAAAATAACAGAATGGGAGAACTTCATGAAACACGACCTTTTTGCAAAGCGGCTGGCGGGAGCCGTGATCCTGCTGCTTGCTGCGGCGCTGCTTCCGGCGGCGACCGTCTCCTTCCAAGAGGAACAGTACGGCGGAACAATCACCTACAATGAGGCTGCAAAACCCGGGGAGGCGGTATTCGCCCGGATGTCGCTGAAATTCGCGCGGAATTTCAAGAAGCGCGGCGCTCCTGAGATGGCGGCGGTGCTCCAGCTGTACCAGGGGGGCAAGAAAATCGACTCCGCGCAGTTCTACTTCGTGAATTCCAAGCTGCGCCGCCAGACCGCGCCGGAGCTGCTTGCGGGGCTGCCGCTTTCCACATGGCTTTCCGCGGAAGAAGGCTATTCCATACGGATCCTCTTTGCAACAGGCGCATCGCCGGAAAAGGAGATGGCGCTGCCGTTTACATTGGAAGGCGCCGAATACAACAGCGAGACGCTGCTGCTGGACGACAAGAATTCCGCCATCAAGCAGGACATGAGCGCGGAGCGCCTCGCCCAAATCGAAAGGCTCAACGCAATCCTCGGAACAATCACGCCGCAGGACATCTACACGCAGAAGCCGTTCATCCGCCCGGTGCAGTCCACGCGCCTGACAGCCTGCTTCGGCGACCGGCGGATATACCAATACACCAACGGAAAGTCCTCTACGTCGCTCCATTATGGAAACGATTACGGCGTTCCTGAAGGGACGGACGTTTCGGCGTGCGGCGACGGGCGCGTCGTCATGGCGGAATTCCGCATTTCGACAGGCTGGAGCGTCGTCATCGAGCATCTGCCGGGCCTCTACAGCCTCTACTACCACCTGAGCGCGCTGTCCGTTTCGGAAGGCCAGATGGTGAGGCAGGGCGAGAAAATCGGCGCGTCCGGCTCGACAGGGCTTGCGACCGGCCCGCACCTGCACTGGGAAGTCAGGCTGAACATGTGCGCCGTCAGGCCGGAATTCTTCATGCAGGACTTCACGTTTCAAGAGCCGGAGAACTGACGGCGAACGCAGAAGCAATGCCGCGCGCCAAAAAGCGGAATTCCGCACGCGCGGCGCTCCGGCGCTACTGCTCCCGCAATTCAAGCCATCCGCCGTCTCCAATGAAAATACCGTAATACGTTCCGCTCCCGCACTGCGCGAGGCTCACCGAACAGCGGGACGCATATCCCAGTCGGAACGCGAGCGACAGCGGGCTCAGCACGAAATCCGCAAGCTGGAACAACGCCTTCCGTTCGGCGGCGGAGCTTCCTGAGCCAAGCAGGCGGCACTGTCCGTCCTCCAAATAATAGTGCGCAAGGAAGGAGCCGGAAGCCGCGTGCGAAAGGCGCCGGCCGGAAGCCGCGCCGCCTGCGGCGCGGACTGCCAGCGGAAAGAAGAACCACTTCCCGGAAAATTCCGCACGGACAAAGTCAACCGCCAGCGACGTTCCGTTCCACGAGCGTTCGATGACCGCGCACTCGTTTCCCGCCGTATCCAAAATCGAAAGGTTCGCGCTCACCGTCTCCCCTTCCGCCGAAAGGCTTGAGCCGTAGACGACGATGCGCATCGACTGGTACATTCCTGCGTCCGCCAGCTCCGCCGCGCGGAAGCATCGGACGAACCCGACCACGTTGTAGGCAAGGGCTCCGAGCAGCGCCGCAACGAATATGAGGAGAACCGCCGCCGTTCCAAAAAAACACTTCCGCCGCGCCGTCATTCCGTTCCGCCTATCGGGATTCGCCCGCCATCCGCAGGAATTCCCGTTCGTCAATGACTGGAACGCCGAATTTCGCCGCCTTCTGGTTCTTCGCGGAGCCGGAGGACGCATCGTTCGTCACCAAATAGGACAAGTCCTTTGTCACCGAAGACTTGCAGACGCCGCCGCCGTCCCTCACCAGCTGCTCGGCGTCCGCCCGCTTGATGGAAGAAAGCTCGCCGGTGAAGCAGAACGACTTTCCGGCAAAGACTCCGGCAGCGGCACGGCGGATTTCCACCGCGGACGCCGAAAGCCGCCGCATCTCCTCCGCATTTTCCGCAAGCCCCGCCACCGCCGTACGCGCCATGATTTCCGCAAATCCGTAGACTGCCGCCGCCTGCTCCTCCGTCATCGCCAGAAGCTTTTCCAAGGAATCATATCCCGCTGCGACAAGCTTTTCCACGGACGTCTCGCCGATTCCCTCGATGTCGAATCCGGCGACAAATGCCGCGAGGGACATCGAACGGTGCGATGCAATCGACTTGACGACCTTTTCCGCGCCGCGGGACTTCTTGTCCGCCGCCCGGCTCTCCTCGTTCAAAAAGAACGGCGTCAGATCCTCAACTGTCAGCGTGTAGAAGTCGGAAATGGAGGCGACCCTGCCGCTTTCAAACAGCGACACGACCAGCGCCTCGCCCAAATCGCGGATGCCGGCGACGTCGCCCCATTTCAAAAGCTGGTGCAGCACGCGCTTGGGGCAGTCCGCGTTCGGGCAGAACAGCCGCGAGTCCTCGTCGGAAAGCGCCGTCCCGCACGTCTCGCAGGTGGCTGGAACGGGAACAGGCGATTCCGCATCAGGATCCTCATGGAACGCCCGCTCGATTTTGGGAATGATTTCGCCGCGCTTTACGACGACGACCTTGCAGCCAAGGCGGACGCCCAGCGCGCGCATGGTGCCGGGATTGGCGAGGCTCGCCCGCTGGACGGTCGTTCCGTTCAGTTCGACTTCGTCGAACAGCGCGAACGGCGTATATGTTCCGCCGCTGCGGCTCCATTCCACGCCGCGCAACGTGGAGACCGCCTCCTCCAGGCTGAATTTGAACGCAATCTGCCGGTCGGGGCGGGCGCGGCTCGCATCTTCAAGGTTGATTTCCCGCTCCTTGACGACAAGCCCGTCGATGTCGTAGTCAAGCGACGCGCGCACTGCCATGACGGAAGCCCGGTAGTCGATCACCTCGTCCGGCGAACGGCAGACGGCGAGCGGAACTGTGGTGAAGCCGCAGCCTTGCAGCCAGCTGATCTTCCCCGCCTCGTCGGAAAACGGCGGCTCCCCCTCCGTCGCATGCGCATCGTACACGATGAGCGTGAGGTTTTCGCTGCCTTCGCCGTCCTTGCGCCGCATCAAGCCGTTCGCCGCGTTCCGGCAGTTCGCCTTGTCCTTGAATTTCGTCGCGTGGACGTGGCGGGTCATAATCACCTCGCCGCGGATGCCGCCCGTATAATCGACAGGAACTCCGCCGGATTGCAGCTCGGGAACGACGCCCTGCATCTTC
>CAMWPF010000144.1 GCA_947176045.1 uncultured Treponema sp.
CCTCCCATCAAAACAGCTCCAGCTGCTGCCACGCTCCGCCCGTTGCGTTGTCCTCCGCGCCCTCTTGCTGGAGGTAGCTCCGCAACCCGCACTCCGACAGGGCCGCGCGGAAGCCGTTGGCATAGAGCACTCCGATTTTCTTCGGCGCCGCGGCCTGCTGGTGCCATAGGTGCGCCTGCCGGGCGGACGCAAATGTGCGCTCCGACGAGTACGTCCAGCCCCTTGGCCCCCAGTGTCCGCCCGACTTGACGATAAATACGGGGGCAGTGTCAGTCATTGTCGTACTCGATCCACTCCGGCCGGAGGGCATCTTTGTGCCCCACCCGAATAGTAGACATCGACTGGATCTTGCCGTCGTCCGACATTGTCATCGTCCCAAAAAACGCCATCTTGGCCACTGCCGCCGGCACTACATACCGCTCGAACAGGCGCTTGATGATCTTGCACTGCCTGTTGACGGCATCGATAAGAGTTAGGCCTGCGCAAGCTATGGTGTCGGCCGAGGCCTCATCTACACCCACAGTCATATCTATCAGCTGCTTGCCCTGCGCCGCTGCGAACGTGCGCTCCGCCATCGCCCCCGGCGACCGCCCCCAGTCCGGCAGGAAACCCACCGCGTCGCAGACCGATATCATCGCAAAGTCGATGGCGAGGTACTCGTTGTACTCAAGCTCCACGTCCGCAAGGAGCAGCGGCGACAGCACAGTCCAGCCGTCCGCCTCCAGCTCCGCTTGTGCCATAGCGAATTTGCCCTCCCATTTGGGGTCTCCTGTTATCTTGCCGGAGATGTATATCTTTTTACACATTTGTTGTCTCCCAAATCTCGTCCACATCGACCATCTCTGATGTCGAGCAGTAGACGGGCGTCGCGGCGAACGCCCGCGCAAATATGCCGCAGACCGTGTCCTTGTCCGCATCCGATATCCGGTCAAGGCAGTCGTCAGCAAAGCCGTCGTACCCGTGCAGATCCTCGTAGTCTGCGAGGATGTCGTAGAGCGAGTCGCGGTCGAAGCCCAGCGTGCGCGCCTCCGTCATCCAGACGGCAGGCCGCCACCGCCCGTCGATGCAGGCCATCCCCATCCTCCGCCGGTTCTCGGCAAGGAATCCCGGCAGATCCGCAGGAAATACTACCTTCGTCCGTCGTATATTCTGCACCGCTTGAGAGTCGGACTGACCAATTTCGATGACTTGAAGCGTTCGTTAAAAGCGTTCGGCCGGTTAAAAAAATACTTATTCAAAAGATAGAGATGCCTATGAAAAGTCCCCTCGTTTCCGTCATCATGCCGTGCCATAACGGCGGGAAATACCTTGCTGACGCAATCCGCTCCGTGCAGAGCCAGACGTTCCCGGACTGGGAGCTGCTCGTCATCGATGACAATTCAAGCGACAGCTCTGTAAATATAATAGAAGAATTCCGTAAGGCTGATTTCCGCATACGGCTCTTCCGCACGGAAAAATCCACCGGGCTTCCCGCAACGCCGCGCAACGTGGGAATAAAAAATGCGACGGGACGGCTCATCGCGTTCCTCGACTGCGACGACATCTGGCTTCCGACAAAGCTCGCGCGCCAGGTTCCGCTGTTCGGGACAAAGAATGTTGCGGTCGTCTTCTCGTACTATGCAAAGATGAATGGGGAAGGCAGCTACGGAAGCGTCCCGGTTTCGTCCCCGGTCTTTGTGTCCTACGTCCGTATGCTCGGCGGAAACTGCATCGGAAACCTCACCGGAATGTACGACACGGAAAAATGCGGAAAAATCTTTCAGAAGGAAATCCATCACGAGGACTACCTGATGTGGCTCGAAATCCTGGGAAAGGGATTTTTCGCGCTGAACACAAACACTGTCGAGGCAGTCTACCGGGAAAGCAAGTCGTCCGTGTCAGGAAGCAAGCTGCGGATTTTCAGGTGGCAGTGGAACATTCTGCGGAAGGAGCTGAATGTCCCGTTTTTCAAGGCGGCACGGTATTTCGTTCACTATGCCGTCGGCGGATTCTTGAAGTTCATAAAATAAGGAAAAGGAGAATGTGAAAATGACCATAACACTAATCGGCGGATCGGGCTTTGTGGGGACGCGGCTTGCGAAGCGCCTGCTTGCGGCGGGGCATACGGTAAAAATCGCTGACAAGAGAAAGAGCGTAGCATACCTGGAGCTGTGGCTCCGCTGCGATGTGCGGAACCGCGGAGATGAAACGAACGAATTCCCGGCGAGCCTCACTGACGAGGCGGCGGCTCCCGGAGCGGATGAGGCTGCACGGAAGTCCCAGCCCATGCACTCGCTTCTGGATGTATTAAGGGGAAGCGATACCGTAATCAATCTTTCTGCCGAGCACCGCGACGACGTAACGCCGAAATCACTCTACGATGACGTGAACGTGCGGGGAAGCGAAAATATCTGCGATGCCTGCACGCGGCTCGAAATCCGCAGGATTATTTTTACAAGTTCCGTTGCAGTCTACGGTTTTGCCCCTGTGGGCACTGACGAAAGCGGAGAAATCAACTACTTCAACGACTACGGACGCACAAAATTTTTTGCCGAAGAAAAGTACTGCGAGTGGCTCAAGTCAGACTCCGCCAACTCCGCCGTCATCATCCGCCCGACGGTGATTTTCGGCGAGCAGAACCGCGGGAACGTCTACAACCTGCTCCGCCAGATTGCAGGAGGGAAGTTCCCGATGGTCGGCCGGGGCACGAACCGCAAGAGTATGAACTACGTTGAGAACGTGGCGGCGTTCATCCAGTTCTGCGTTGAGAACGAGGAGAAGCTTCCGTGCTTTGAGAAAGGTTTTGACGGAACTGACGCCGGGAAACAGCACCTTTTCAACTGCTGCGACGAGCCTGCCTACGACATGAATACGCTCGTCCTCGATGTGTACCGCTTCCTCGGAAAGCCGAAAACGCATCTGGTGCATTTTCCGTACAGGCTTGCGTACCTCTGCGGAAAGTGCTTTGACCTTGCGGCGTTCATCATGCACAGAAAGTTTGCGGTCAGTTCAATCCGCGTAAAGAAATTCTGCCAGAACACCTACTTCACGTCAGTCCGCGTGCCGCGGACAGGCTTCGTTCCGCCGGTGAGACTTGAAGACGGACTGAAGGCAACGGTTGAGTACGAGTTTGTGAACAAGGTGGAGGGGCATACATTCAGCTGCGAGTAAGCATATCCTGCATCTTTCAAAAGCCGCACACACTATTTCAGCGAGTGCGGCTTTTGAACTACAAATATAACTGATAGGTTCTTTTATTGACATATCAGTAATCTCAAATGGAGAATCCGGATTTCTTGCCTGCCCGACAAGACACTCTTTAATATCATGGTCGTGATCATAATCAAAACTTATAAATGTTCTTTTCTTCATTTTTTTGCCGTCTCCTTATATCCTTTCTTTTTGTGCAAGCAGTAAATAATACTGCCCAAGAGCCGTCAAGCGGCAAGCTTTTGATTCCATTGCTGCAAAATACATGTGACTAGTGCCTATCGGCTCAACAAGTCCGACCCGTTCCAACCGCTGCAAAAGTTTGAATTTGTCTACATTCTCCTTTACGGCATACGGTTTTTTATACGTATGTTTTTCATCAGGGTCATTTGTGAATTCAAATGATGGATCCAGTTGAAATTCTTCTTTCGGACTTGTAAAAAAGTATTTTAATGATTTCAAATCTTTACATGCTATGGGAGCTTCTACTTTTCGAAGTGAAATGAATTCATGAACATTTGTCTTAAAAACAGGCCGTTGCTCCCAAAGGTTCAGTGCTTTATCAATGTATGCATAAATTGAGCCAAGAGTTATATTGCCAAGCAAATCAGAAGCTCCGCCTTTCAAAGCTTCAATCAACAATGAGGTGAAAACACCATGTCCATTGCATTCAACAGAACATTCTGTGCTTCTGCTTGCTGCAAGGATAGTAACACCTTTTGCCAATTCTGCACACTCTGCCATCAGCGGATTATTTCCCATTCCGCCGGAATAGCAACTGTCTAAGATAACTGTCTTGTTTTTGCATTTTGACTTAGATATCCATGTTGAAATATCAGACAGTTTTACACCGGGAAAATTTTCAGTGTAATCAGGCGTGCAAAGATATTCCCCATCATTTCTGGTTGTACCGTGACCTGAAAAGTACAGCAAGGCAACTTCATCATCGCCTGAAAAAAGTTCCTGAATTGCGGCTGACATTTCATCTTTGGATTTAATGTCATATTCTTCACGAACATCAAAATTCTTTGAATCATCTTCATTGCTTTTTAGCAATGAAGTAATTTCCTTCGCATCATTTACACAACCGTGCAAAGGTGAATTTGGATAATTATTTATTCCAATAACGAGGGCTTTTCTTCCCATTTTGCGTCTCCTTAAAAATACAAATTTCTGCCTGTCCTGCTGATTATTCGTCAACAGGACAGACTGGATGAATAAGAAATTACTTTTCTTTTCGAACACCTTTGAATGGCGTTCCATCTTTTTTGACATCCATGAATCGGCCGGTGTCAGCATCACGTTTTACGTACAGGCTGGTCTTTGGATTCTGCACTTGTGAACGTTTTCGAACCGCGCCGATTCTTCGGTTATCACCTGTTGGTGGATTAGTTGCCATAATTTTCCTCCTTGTTATATAAAGTAGGAAACATCTGTGTAGGATTGTATTTTCAAGGAATAACTGATAAAGTCATACTACGCTTTTTGAAAATATCTGTTTTGCAGATGTTTCTTTTTTTACCTCAGGTTGCAGCCTGAGGTTTTTATTTGGAACAACGTTCCAATATGATGTAATATAATTATATTGAACTTAAAAAGCAAGATATTTTGCATATATTTTGCAAAATAAATTCAATTTTTATTGTTTTTCTGCCGATAATAGTATATATTATGCATTAGGAAGTTAATATGCTATTAGAATTTGAAACAGAGAATTATAAGTCATTTAAAGA
>CAMWPF010000145.1 GCA_947176045.1 uncultured Treponema sp.
GAGGTTAAACCTCATAGAATTCTATTACCAAATTTTCTAATTCTTTTTTACGAACATTATCCCATGGATTATTTTTAAACACTGGGAACGTTTCATTATCTTGGCATTTCTCAATATACTGAATTGCCTTTGCATGTAAAAAAGGGCGGCGTTTTTCTTTTAGATTAATATTCAACTTATTTTCCAACGAGCGATGTATTTTTATTTTGTTTTCATCTTCAAAAAGTGAGCTTTCTTCAAAATTTTCTGAAATTACATCATCATAAAAACTGTCTTTTACGATAACGGTATGCCAAAAATTATCGCCCTTCTTATTAAGTCTTGTAGTTTCTTCATGAACTAGATTATTGCTGTTATTTAAATAATAAAATTTGGAATATTCTTCATTTAGTTTTCCGTTCCATCGAAAAAAATCGGCCCTAAAAGTTTTTTTAGGAAATGAAATAGTCCACACGTCATGTTCACCTATATATCCACCAATATCTAATTCTTCATTATCTATAAAAATATGTTTCGTTGGATTTAATGTCAAAAACCATGAAAAATCCGCAATAAGATATTTTCTCACATCATTAATGAAATCTTTGCTGCCTTTTTCAATATTTACATTATTTAATATGACTTCTGTACCAGTTCTTTTTGTTGACTCTAAAGGTTCGCTTGATTTATAGCGTTTTAACTCTTCTGAAGCTATATTGATTGAATATTCATATTGCTTTCCACCAAAAGAAAAACAAGTGTTCCATTTTGCATCAGTTGCAAACTTATAAAAAGTCAAACGTCCATAACCGTTCTTTCCCTTTAGTTTATGTCCGTCACTAGACTTTGTTCCTTTTGATGATTCTAGAAATTTTTTGAACTTTTCATCCAATTTTCCATAGTCAATACCAGTTCCATTATCAGTGATGACTATTTTATCAATGGCCTTCAAGGCATTTTCTGAAAAATGTATTTCAACAACAGACGCATCAGCATCAAAACCGTTCCATACATATTCAGATATTGCCCTTTCTGGAGTATATTTATTGAGAAGTTTTTGAATTCCTTTTGTCGTAATCTCTGTTTCTTGAACATTTACCATAACAACACTCCTCATCATGTATTATAACACAATAGTGAATAAAACTATGCACTCATATTCCCGAAATGCAAGAAATTAGCTGCTACTTTAAATTTTGAAGCCCCCCTTACTCCATCGCCCGTACATTTTTCCCAATAAACGCAATTTCTATCGCGTCTAAATTATACTTCTTGTACAGTTGGCGGTCTATAGCTGCGATGGGTTTGCTCCAGTCGATGTCACTGCTTGCGGTGAAGTCTTGGAGGGGGACGTTGTGCCATGTTTCCTTTTCATTGTGCTGTGTAATTTTGAGCGTACCAAGTATTGCACGGGCAAATTTTGTCTTGATGTACTTCATGCAGTTTTCTGCTTCCTGCTGATTTTCAAATGTTCCAACTCCAATAAAAGAACCTGTGTAACCGACCATCGGGGTCGATAGTACTTCGCCTATCGCCCCCGATCCGTTTGCTTGCGGTACAAGGATTTTGTACTTATTGAGAGTCAGGCTTTCATCAACATATTTCTTATTGATATACCTGACAACACGCTGATTTTTGATAAGTCCTCTGACTTCAATATCATCTTCAGACTGCTTTGTTTCTGAAAACGCAATTATTTTTTCAAAAGCATTGGAACGGAATCGCTTGCCTTTTCCTTCGCTTCCGATATTTTTCTTACATTCTGGATAGTCCGAAAATAGATTCGGCAGATTGAATTTATTTTCTGGATAAACCAAATCCGAAAACGGCTTGAAGTCTTTTTCTTTTACTTTCTTCAAAATAGAATTCGTCAAAGGCGACAAAAGTTCCAATTTTTCCGAATGTCTTATTCTTGTCCCAGTAGGTTACGGCAACTCCGCCTTTTATATCAACGGTCGGAAATGCATTGAAACTATTCACCCAATATTTCACAACCTTGTAATGCTCGTCGTTCAGCATTTTCTCATTCCAGTCTTTCGGCGGGTTGCCGACTATTGCGTCAAATTTCATATCTGCAAGCTCCTTGAGCAGTTTTTCGTTTTTGGTTTTGTCGATGACATCATATGATGTAAAGTCTAAGCAAATGTGTTCCGCAGGAAGTCCCAAAAGGCGGTAGATTTTTCTGGTGCATTCATACGTTACGCCGGAAGTGGGAATGCTGTAGATGCGCCCTTTATGCCGTCTCCGTATTTTTGCAGGAGGACGCCGGCAAATTCGCCGGTCTTTGAGGCGATGTCAAGAATGCGGCTGTTCGCAGTGGTTTCAGGCGGAAGGCTTTCCACCAGTTCCCTTGCGACGGCAGGCGGCGTAACGACTTCCGAAACAGAAAGCCGCGACAGCTTCCGCAGCGCAATGCCGATGGTGTCCGGCGTGATTTCCGTTCCGAGCTGATGTATGTTGTGGATTTTGTCCTCAAGGCAGGAAAGGATTGCCGGATGCATTTTTCGTGGAACAGGCGGAGGTCGAAAACGTCTATCTGAAGATGCTTCCCGATTCTCTTTCCGTCCGCATCGGTTTCAATATGCTCGATGATGTCCGAAAGCGTCTTTTCTTCTGCTTCCGAAAGGAACGCGAACAAAAGCAACTTGAAGCAATAGCCCTGCGAACGGGAAGCGAGCGTTTTGCGTTCGTCTTCATGCTGCGGACTGTCGGGGCTTTCTTTTTTTTCGCCGCGGCTGTTTTCAAAATCCGCCGACTGAACAGACAGAATTTCTTCATCGTCAAAAATCCGGCTGACAATCTCGATGCCAAGCGTTTCGTCCATCATGTATTGACAAAGCAAAATCCGTTCCGCGTCAAAAAGTCGTGCACGGAATAATCGCGGAAATAGGCGCGCTCGTCAACTTTTGCGATATGCTCATATTTTTTGCACGGGCCCGAATACACGTTCCGCCATTCGTCAAGGTAGATTTCAACCGGGCGGTACGGGTCGACGCGGCCGCGCACTATGGAATCAAGCAGCTCTGTATCGGCCATTTAGTTTTTGCCGCCCTCGCATTCTTTTGAAATCACGCGGCGTTCAAACAGATCTGCTTCAGCAATTTCTTCCGTGCGGCAGGAATTGGGGACGACGAATTTCAGTCCGTCCGTCTGCCAGATGTTCCATGCAATCACCTGTGCGAATTCAGCCAAATCACGCAAAGAACATTGTCGCCCTGCCATTCAAATCCGTGGACGCTTCGGACGGCGGCAAGCGCCTGCGTTTTCCAGCCTTCGGCAGATTCCGTGTGTTCCCCGGCAACGCGGAGCATCCTGTCGAGAAGCCCGATTCCGCCCGGTGATATGCCCGATTTTAATTTCCTTTTCGGCCGAATAATCCGCCCCGCACTGCGCGCAGTTGTCCGTCGTCCAGATGATGTTCCTGCCAGTCGCCATATTCTTCAGCGAATATAGAAAGCAGCTCCAGATGTATGTCGAGGATGACATCAGCATACCATTTGAAGGCCCATGAAAGACACACTCATAGGGAAAAAATCGGACGTCCATGCCCTGGCGCGGGGCTTTGCAATTGCGTCCGCAAAAGCGGACGCGTTGATACAGCAGTTCTTTATGCGCTGGAGGCTATTTTACAGTTCTTTTGTTGTGCCGTCGATGAAAGTTATTGTCTTTCCGCGCAGGTCGTAAGCGCCTACGTTGGAGAACTGCTCTTGCGTACCCATATATTTTATGGTCGCAAGGCTAGTGCAGCCCATGAACGCCTCGTAACCAATTGATGTAAGGCTGACCGGAATTATGATGCTCTCAAGGTTCTCGCAGTACATGAACGCACCCTCTCCGATTGACGTAACGCCATCCGGCAGCACGACGCTCTTAATGCTTGTACATTCACGGAACGAATACCTTCCAATCGATGTAACGCCGTCAAGGTCGCTCTTCTTTACTTCCGTGATTTTTGACATCGGTGTTCCATTGAAGACTGCTATCGACGTCATTGGAACATACATAGGAGTAGGAATCTTCAGCCAGTCGTTGAGCGTTCCGGCATATTCAATCTTTGCAACCTTGTCGCAGGCAGTGAATGCATCTTTTCCGAAAGATGCAATGCTCTCCGGAATTACAATGCTTTCAAGGCTTGAGCAGCTATGGAACGCATAGTCTTCGATTGTTGCAACGCCTTCCTGCAGCACGATGCTCGCAAGGTCGCTGCATCTGCTGAACGCCGATTCTCCGATTGTCTTAACGCTGCCGGGAATTGTAATGCTCTTGAGACTTGGGCAGTCAGAGAACGCAAGGTTTCCGATTGATGTAACGCTGCCAGAGATTGCGATACCCTCAAGGCCTGAACAGCCCCAGAACGAACACATTCCAATCGAT
Source organism: uncultured Treponema sp. (assembly GCA_947176045.1). Classification (GTDB taxonomy): domain Bacteria; phylum Spirochaetota; class Spirochaetia; order Treponematales; family Treponemataceae; genus Treponema_D. Next base: position 4,354 of record CAMWPF010000145.1, read on the forward strand.
GTAACGCCGTCTGGGATTGAGACGTTCTGAATGTTTATGCAGTCTTCGAGCACATACTGATTGACTTGCGTAACGCCTTTAAAGTCCTCTTCTGTTATTTCCGTGATGCTGGACATCGGCGTTCCATCGATGAAGACTACATTTGCCGCCGAGCTGCTGGAGACTTTCAGCCAGTCGTTGAGCGTTCCGCCGAATTCGATTGCTTTAAGATTGGCGCAGTTGGAAAATGCATTTATTCCAATTGACGCAACGCTACCAGGGACTGCGATGCCCTCAAGGCTTGAGCAGCCATAGAACGCAAGGTTTCCGATTGATGTAACGCTGTCTGGAATTTCGACGCCCGCAAGGCTTGCGCAGCCATAAAACGCACGGTTTCCGATTGATGTAACAGTGCGGGGGATTGTGACAGTGCCCGTTGCATTTTCAGCACAGGCCACTACAACGTTGTTCTCAATTGTCAGATACTGGCTTACACCCTGTTCGTTATTAGGGGGCGCCGGGGGGGGGGGGGGGGGGGGGGGGGGGGGGGGGGGGGGGCGGG
>CAMWPF010000146.1 GCA_947176045.1 uncultured Treponema sp.
GTACACGCCGGCGCGCGCCACGGGAATCGTCTTCTGCCCGGCGGCCATGCCCGGCGCAATTTCCATCTCGAAATCCGTGAACGACTCCTTCTGCCGGAGCGCGAATTTGTACGCAAGCTCATGGGAATAGCAGACGGCGTCGTAGACTTCCGGCCGCTCCGCCTTCAGCTTTTCCGCCGCCGCACGCAGATCGCCTTCCGAAATCCGCAGCGACGCCGGAGCGGAAACATCGAACTTCTTTCCATATAGTTCCAGCGCGGCGTCTCCGTCCGCGGCGACGGCGGCAACCACCTGCCGGACAGTCTCGTCCGCGCCTTCAAAATGCCTCCCGGAAAACCATTCCGCCTCAAGTTCCGAGGCCTTCATCACCCGAATCATCGTCCTATTTTTCCTTGTGCCGCCGGTCAAGCTCGTCGCGGACATCCTTCCACGAGACGCCCTCCTTGTACAGCAGGACGCTTACAAAATACAGCAGGTCGGCAGCCTCCCAGACGACTTCCCCGCGTCCGTCAGCCTCGCACAGCTCCTCCGCCTCCTCCTCGATTTTCTCGCGGACGCGCGCGCCGTCCAGCGTCGCCGTGTAGGAGCCGGGACGCGGGTCGGCGAACCGCTCCGCAATCGTTCCGTACAGCCGTTCCAGCGACGAAGCCTCCTCCGCCTCGCTTCCAAAGCACGTGAAGCTTCCCGTATGGCAGACGCCTCCGTGCGGAACGACCGTCGCAAGCACCGTGTCGCGGTCGCAGTCCGCGCGCATCCGGATCAATTCCAAGAAATGGCCGCTCGTCTCACCCTTCGTCCACAGGACGTTCCGCGTGCGGCTCCAGAACGTCAGCCAGCCCGTGTCGAACGACTTTTCAAACGCCTCCCGGTTTGCATAGCCCACCATAAGCACCTGCCCCGCGGCGCTCTGCGCGACGACGGGAATCAGTTCGGACTTCTGCCAGTTGAGGCAGCGGACGAACGCGTCCTTGAGCGGCACCGCGCCCGTGTACAGCGCCATGCCCAGCTGGACGTCGCAGCCGAGCCGTTCCAGCGACTCCACTTCCGCCACCGACGCGACGCCGCCTGCGACGACGACGCGGCACGACACCGCGCCGCGGAGCGATTCGGCAAGCGCCCTGTCCGTGCCGCCCATGCAGCCTTCCTTTTCGACGCACGTGAACAAAAGCTCGCTGCAATAGCGCTCTGCCTGGCGCGCGCCCTCGACGAGCGGAACGCTGATGGTCTCCGTCCAGCCTTTTACGGCAATCTTTCCGTCAACCGCGTCCACCGAAATGATGATGCGCTGCCGCCCGACCGCCGCGGCAAGCTCCTCCAGAAATTCCGCATCCATGACATCGCCGCCGTCCGGCGACTTCTTCCATGCCGCCGAGCCGATGATGACCTTCTCCGCGCCGAGCGAGACAAGCTCCCGCGCGCGCCTGACCGAGCGGATTCCGCCGCCGACGCGCACGTTCCCCTTGCGCAGCAGCCGCTTGAGCAGCGGCGTGTTCACGGTGTCGCCCTTCGGATTCGTATTTCCCAGCGCGGCGTCCAAGTCGATGACTGCGACTTCGCCGTATCTATCAAATTCAGCAATCAAGGCGTCCGCGTCGTCGCGCTCAAGCACAAGCTCCCTGCCGTTCTTCAGCTGGACGACATGGCCGCCTTTCAAATCAATCGAAGAAATTACCATAAAATGAATCTTACTGCATTTCCAAACCGGGCGCAACCGGGAGCGACTCCGCGTCCGGCGCCGACGCGACGCAGGACGGTTTCATTTTCCGCCGATTTCCGCTATCATCAAGCCATGCCTGCAAACGACTTTCATTTCTGCCCGAACTGCGGAGGAACCGCCGTCCGTTATGAGGACGGGAAAAAATGGCGCTGCGAAGAATGCAACTTCACGCTGTACAACAACGTCGCCGCCGCCGTCGCCGCAATCATTTCCGACCGGGACGGCAACGTCCTCTTTGAAGTGCGCGCCAAGGAGCCGCGGAAGGGGCTGCTCGCCCTGCCCGGCGGATTCTGCAACTACGATGAGACGGCGGAAGAAGCCGTCCGGCGCGAATGCCTTGAAGAAACCGGCGTCGCCCCGGAAAAAACCGCCTTCCTCTGCACGTTTCCCAACGACTATTCCTACAAGGGAATCGCCTACAAGACCTGCGACTTGTTCTTCACCGCAGAGCTGCCCGAACGCGCCGGAACCATCGCGGAGCTGATGCAGAAGCTGCACGGGCAGGAATCAGAAGTCGCCGGATTCTGCGCCCGCGCCGTCCGTACGCCGGAAGACATCGCGCGGCTGCCGCTCGCCTTCGAGTCCGCAAAAAAATCTTTGACGGTTTGGCTTTCAACGCGTACAATGTAAAGGCGAGGTTTCTTGTGAATTCACTTCCGGCACAGCAGATTTTCGTCATCATCTCCGCAGCAATCTGCGCCGTCATTCTGGCGACGACGCCGCTTCGAAAGCGGTTCATCCTCCGGCGTGCCGGGGAGCGCATTTTTGCCGCCAAACGGAAGCGGCTCGTCCTGCCGGTGCTTGTGATGGCGTGCTGCGCGCTGCTGCTCGTGCTGTCCGCGCTCCGCGACTTGGGAACCGCCGCAAACGCGATCCTCTGCCTCGTCGCCATCCTCGGCACGGCGATGAGTTCCGAAGACGCGGCGACGCACAGCATCTGCGGCGTCTACCGCAACGGCTTGGTCGGCGGCGGACACTTCCTTCCGATTTCCGAAATCTACGACATTCCGGAACTGTCGTACACGCCGGAAGAACGGGAGAAAGAGTCCGGCACCGTGCTCCATGTCGTAACTGACAAGCGCGGCTCCGTTTCGTTCGTCTATTCCTCCGCAAAGGAACGCGCCGAAGCGCTGGAAGCGCTGCTGACGGTCGCCCCGGCGCTCCGCCGCTGACAGCCCCGCAGCGCATGAAAAATCAGCGCCGCCGCAACTTTCCACTGGACAAGCCGGCGTTTTTTTGCTATATTTGGAATCAATACGGCGTCTTACCCAAATGGGAAGGGGATGGTCTGCAAAACCTTTATGAAACAGTTCGATTCTGTTAGACGCCTTCAAACGGAATGCCGCGCGGCATTCCGTTTTTTTTATCGGCGGAGCCTCTGCGCGCCGCCGATATTCCGGACTGGTCATGGCAAAGCCGCAGTCCGTTCATATATCCGGCCGCCGGGCTTCCGGCGGCTTTTCTTTTTGCGGAATTCCCGGCGGGCGGCTACGAGAATTCGCTCAAATCAACTTCGGAGAACTGGGCGTCTATTTCCTTTTCCTTTGCGACGGAATCCAAATAGGCGGACGTTGAGTTTTCCGCACCGTCCTCTTCTTCCTCGTAATACTCTTCGTATTCATCCTCATCCTCGCCGTCGGAATCAGCCGCAGTTCCGCCGGCTTCCGCATTCTGAAGGCTTGCGCGGATGTCCTCGGACTCCTTCTTGGACAGGACGCGCGCAATCTTGTTCGCTCCGTCGTCCGTCTGGACGGTTTTCGGAGAGCCGTCGTCGCCTGTCTCATTCACAATCTGGACAATCGGATTTGTCGGATTGTCCGGAGACACATCAGTAACAAGGCCGACCTTGCCGTTGCTCAAATAGACGTACGCGCCGATCGGATACAAAGACAGGCTGTACAAAAGCGCCTTGAGGACGGTCGCGTCATACTGGTTGTCCTTGTTCTTGAGCATTTCCACCATCGCATCGAACGTCGTCCGCTCCGTCTTGTATTCGCGCGGCGCAGTAATCGCCTCGAACGAACAAACGATGGCTATAATCTTCGCATAGATTGAAATCTTTTCGCTGGTCAGATGGCGCGGATAGCCGGTGCCGTTCTCCTTTTCATGATGCTCCAAAATCCCAAGCTGCACGGAAACCGGAAATTCCAGCTCCTTGACGATGTTGCAGCCCAAAATCGGATGAAGCGAAATCTGCGTGCGCTCGCTGGTGGAAAGCGGCCGGTCGGACATATACAGCTGCGGCGGAATGCGGAGCATCCCGATTTCATGGAGCAGGCAGGTCATGCCCAGTTCCACCAGCCGGGAAAGCTCCATGTGCAGCTCCAAGCCGATGGTGATGGCAAGCACGGTGGAACGCATTGAATGCGCGACCAAAAAATTCTTGCTCCGCACCGCAGCGGACGGCGAAATCCGCAGGACATAGCGCTTGTTTTCCTTGATGAAGACGCACAAATTCTTGATCCGCTCCTCCAGCTCGGCCTGATTGATCTTCTTGTGCGTCGCATACTGCCGGTACACAGAAGCGATGTACTCCATCATCTCATTGTACGTGTCCGAGACGGAGGCAATGCGGTTCTGCTCCAGATGGGCGGGATCGTAGCTTTTGCCCGCGGCGGGCTTGATCTTCCGGCGGCGGACGAGCTTCTTCTTGGGATGCGGCCTTCCATCCGGAGCGTTCTTGTCAACGCCGATGTCGCCGCCGAGGCTGATGCCCGACTCGCATTCAAATTCTGAAAATTGCCATTCCTTCAGCAAGTCAAGCAGCTCCTGATACACAGGAACAGTAACAGGAAGAAGGACGAAATTCTTATCAAGCATCAAATCACTTTTGAATATCAGGGAGGTCCTTAATGCTTCAATACCAACAGTTGTACTCATAGACCTGTCGCTCCGATATTTTATCGGCAGGTGCAAAACGAAACTTTATAAGAGTTTTTCTTATTCCGACGAAAAACGCAGCCAACAGGAAGAAAAGAACAAAAACAGAAGCATCCTCATCATTTTCTTCTGTTTTCTAAAATTCCGCCGGCTTTTCGGACGACATGAAATCAAATGGCAAAAAAAAAGTTGAAAAACCTCACACGTTTTTCAACTTTTAAAAGCGGCGCTTCTTGAAGGCGCAGGCGTCTGGATGTCGAACACGCCCGCAC
>CAMWPF010000147.1 GCA_947176045.1 uncultured Treponema sp.
GCCCGGTTCCGATGCACCGCACGGCCATCTTCGCCTGGGCGTTGAGGCTTCCCGTTCCCACACAGCCGCCCGCCTTCGTAAACACTTCGACGCCGCTGCCGTCGGGGACGGTGCATTCAGAAAGCGGCTTCTGAAGCCATTCCGCGCCTTCCTTCTCCCGGTACTTTATGTGCGAAATTTCATTGTCGAACACCCATGGAAATCCCTGCCGGATCTCCCGTTCCTCTCCCGACTTCAAGAAAACACGTGCAAATTCATTCATGGCAGAAAGTATAGAACAAACCGCCGGTTTCTTCAATGACGGACGGCGGCGGAAGCTGTGTTGATTTTTCACCGGAGCCGCGGTATGATGAAACGCATGAAGAAGACTGTGGTTTTGGCCGCGCTGCTTCTGGCGGAAGCCGCCTTCGCGTCCGACCGTCCGATTGTGACGGATCTCCGGGCGTCCGCCGGAAAGGGAACGCGCATCGACGTGTCATGGACAGTTCCTGCGTCTCCCGAACCGGACATCGCAGGGCTGCTGGTGTACCGCAGCTCCAAGCCGATCGGCTCCTCCTACGACCTTTTGGACGCAGACGCCGTCGCGGAGCTGGAGCCGGAAGCCGCCGGATGGAGCGATTCCGTCAGCAATTACAGCGACTATTACTACGCCGTCGTCGCAAAAACCGGCGGCCGCATCTACGACGTGATCCTGCCGTCCATCAACGCCACCGTAACAGGCGTCCACCTCAGGCTGCCGGTCAAGCCGGCCGTTCCGGCGGACAGTCCGTCCGCGCAGGAAAAAATCTATCCGCCGGGAACGATGCGGGAAACGCCGCTTCCCTATCTGGACCTGCTGGAACAGATGGACCGCACGCCCCGCGCGATGCGTCAGGAAGCGCGCGATGCCGCGCGGAGCCTCGCCGGAACCACGGCGCGGAAGAAGCAGTCCAACCAGGAGCCGTACATCTTTGAAGAAGATCTAGTCTCCCCCGACGGAGGCGACGACTTCCTGCTGTTTGAAATCCTCCGCACGACGTTCATCCAGCGGAAATACGGCGATGCCATCGCGCAGCTGGAAAAGCTCCTCGGAACAAACCGCGCGCAGCAGGTGGCCGCGCGCGCGACATTTTATTTTGGAGAATCGTATTATTATTCAGGCGATTACAAGAAGGCGGTGATGACATTCCTGTCCGCCTACGACGACCGCCCGGCCGTTGCAAAGCGATGGATTGACGCGTCGCTCGACCGCATCCGCATTCCGCATGAATAGGACGGTCCGTCTGCGGCCGTCCAAGCGCATCATCAGTCGATGTTTCGGATCAAGTCTATGAACGACGGAATCCGGCGGATTCCCAACGCTTCAGCAGTGATGCCCGCAGACTGCCCGCGGACGGCCGCCCCGCCAGCATCGGCGGAAGGCGCAGTGTCGGCGCCAATCGCGCGCCCGGCGGCATCTTCCGCACCGCCAGAATCTTCTGCCGGAGGCAGGGAGACGAGGACAATCTCATCGCCGGCATTCACGCGGTCATAAAATCCGGCGGTTTCCAAAATTCCTTCCGAAACGTCCTCGCCCACAACCGTGATTGTCAGCGTTCCAAGCACGTCCTCCTTCTTATAGGAAATTCCGGCGCCGCTGGCGGCAGTTTCAACGGAATTGCGGCGCACGACATCGAAAACGGAGCCGGCCGCACTGTTCTCCGACTTTCCGACGTCGACGAGCAGCGTCTTGCCGTCGCGGTCAAGAACCTTCCCGCGGATGGAAAGCCGTTCCAAAATTTCTCCGCGGAAGCGCCGGAATACGTTCGCATACCGGTCGTTCCCCGTGCTGTACAGCGACGCCTTCGCGATTTCGGAGCCGGTGCGCCCCGAATACATCGTGTAGTCCAACGTGATGTCCCGCGCTCCCTCATCCACGGACAAAATGATGAAGTAATCCATCTTGTTGTTCCGGGCGCGGCGGTACGCGTCGCCGAAGCCGTTCACGGGAACAGCCTGCGCTGCAACGGACGTGCTGGCAATTCCCGAAAAGATGTCCGCTGCAAATTCCGCCGCAATGCGGTTCGCCTCCACATGGCGCTGGCTGACGGAAGAATCCTCAAAATAAATTCCCAAGCGCCACCGCGTCTTGTCCAAATAGAACGGCTGGACGTTCCACTTCTTCGCAAGGGAATCCTGCAGAAGGTCGCCGTACGCCTCGATGGTGTCGTCCATCCTGACATCCGCGGCGGAACGGGCTTCCGCGCCTGCCTGACCGTCCTGCGGCTGCGCGCGCCGGCGCAGGAACAGCAGCTGCTCCAAGTACAATTCGTACATTCCGTTCAGCGCCAGCATGGACGCGAACGCAAGCCGCGCCTCCTCGTCCGACGGATTGATTTTCAACGCGCGCTGGTACTCGTACATCGCGCCGGAACTGTCGTAGCGGCGCGCATACTCCCGCGCCTTCTCCACATGGTACGAAGACCATGCGGAGCGCCGCCCGTCCTCCAACGGAACGGTGCGCCTGATCTCCAGCTCCAACGCGGCGCGCATCACTTCATCGTCGGGGACGACGCGCAGTCCGGAAGTCCATGTTTCGATGGCCTCCGCCGTCCGGCCCGCCTGATTCTGCGCGCAGCCCTTCAAATACCAGGCGGAGGCAAGGTTCCTGTCCCGCCGGATTCTGAAATCGCAGATGGCGATCACTTCGTCGTAATCGCCCTGCGCATACCGAATTTTTGCAAGCAGGTCATACGCGGCGTCATAATCGCCGTCAATTTCGACGGCAATCCGGCACTGCTTCTCCGCCTCCTTCAAATCGCCCTGCATCGCGCCGACAGCGGCGGCAAGGTAGTGAACCTCCGCCTCGCCCGAATAGTATTGGAGCGCCTGGGAGACATATTTCTTCGCCGCCGCCGTCTTTCCCTGCTGGGCGGAAACGACGGCGAGGCTGAGCAGCGCCTTCCGGTTGTCGCCCTGCCGCCGCAGCGCCTCGCCGTACTGCCGTTCCGCGCCTGAAATGCGCCCGTCGAACAAGTCAAGCTCCGCAAGGCCGAAGCGCGCGTCCACATTGTTCGGGGCAGTCTTGAGGACGCCTTCAAAAACCGTCCGCGCGTCGGAAAACCGCTGCAAGGCGATGAGGATCATGCCGCGCAGGTTGCTGACGGCGCTGTCGCCGGACGAATACTTCTCCGCCTCGTCCAGCTGGGACAGCGCCAGATCATATTCGCCCAATTGGTACGAGCACTGCGCAAGATGGAACCACGCGTCCCCGTACACCGGATTGCGCTGGACGGCCTCCATAAAGTGCTGGGAGGCCGCATGCCAGTTCTCGCGCTCCTGCGCCCGGACGCCCTCCGAAAACAGCTCCGGCGCAGTCTTCGCCGCGCCGGACAGCGGGGCGGCAGGCAGCAGCGCCGCGCACAAAAGCGCCGCCAGAAAGATGCTATTCGTCCTTTTCATCTGCGCCGCCCTTTTCATCCATCCTGCGGATGACTTTGATTAAATTGATCCGATGCCCTTCCATATCCTGGACGACGAAATCATAGCCGTTCCATGACACCTTTTCGAATTTCACCGGAACCTTTCCGAACAAATCGAATACAAATCCGCCGAGGGAGTCGAATTCCGCCGCAGGAAAGTCGGCCTCAATCGTTTCGTTCAAGACATCCAAATCGACGCGCGCGTCGCACAGCCACATACAGCGCCCGGACGGCAGGATGTCCTCGCGCTCGTTGTCGAATTCATCCTGAATGTCGCCGACAATCTCCTCGATGATGTCCTCCATCGTGACGATGCCCGCGATTCCGCCATACTCATCGATGGCAATCGCAATGTGCAGATGGCGGCGCTTGAATTCCCGCAGCAGCGAATCAATCCGCTTGGATTCCGGCACGAAGAACGCCTTCCGGATGATTTCGCCCAATACGAACGGCTTGTCCTTGTTCCGATACAGCGCGTAGATCAAGTCCTTGACGTACAGGACGCCGATCACGTTGTCGATGGACTCGCTGTATACCGGAAACCGCGAATGGCCGCTGTCGGTCACCTTCGCCATCAGCTCCTCCAACGGCGTATCTTCCGAAATGAAGTCCACGTCGATGCGGGGAACCATCACTTCCTTGACGGCGGTCTCGGACAAATCCTCGACGCCGCGGATCATGTCCCGCTTCTCCTCGTTGAGGATCTCCTGCTGCTCCGGCGTCATTTCATCTGAATTGTACCGTTCCGCGCCCTTCTTCCGATGGAATAGTGAAAAACCCATACCTTGAACCTTTTATTGTATGAAAATCGTTTTGCCTGAAAATTCAGAAAGAACCGCCTCTTGCAACGAAAGCATTTCGCACGCCGGCGGCACGCCCTTCTGGATATGCTCGTCGCCGTGATCCATGCCGTTCAGATGCAGAACTCCGTGGACGAGCAGGCGCTTCAGCTCCGCGTCCGCATCCTCGCCGAAATACTCCGCATTCTTCGGAAGCGTGTCGAGGCTGACGGCGATGTCGCCGGCGTTCCGCCAGCTGCCCTCCTCATCCGTATAGACTTCGCCGTTCTCGAAGGACAGGACGTCCGTCGGACTGTCAATTCCCCGGTACGTGCGGTTCAAGTCCTGTATGAAGCGGTCGCCGCAGAACAGCACGGAAACTTCCTGCCCGTCCAGCTTGAGGCGGCGCAGCACGTCCTGCATGAACGGCTCCACGGCGGAAAGCCACTGCGGTTCCGCAATCTCCTCCTGCACGGAGACGAACACCCGGTTAGCCATGGATGCGCACCTCATCCAGCGTCTTGTCGCCCAAAACCGCCTCCTTCTTGCTCCGCGGCTTCTTGACGGCGCGAGCCTTGGAATCAGCAGCCTCCGCGTCCTCCGCCTTGCCCTGCTCGGACGGATCCTTTTGAT
>CAMWPF010000148.1 GCA_947176045.1 uncultured Treponema sp.
GAGACGCCTGCCTCGACGTCGGAAGCGGCCCGCTGACCGCCGTCATCGCGCTTTGGCTTGCGCGCCCGGAGCTGCGGAACAGGCGGCTCACATGGTACTGCCTTGACTTTTCGCAGAACGCGCTGTCGTTCGGCGAGGAGCTCTATCTTTCCGTCGCGTCAAAGGCACGTCCGTCCGGCAGTGCGGCTCCGCCTCATTGGGAAATCGTCCGCGTCAAAGGCGAGGCGGGAACGCGCATCCGGCGGAAGGCCGCGCTGGTAACATGCGCGAACCTGTTCAATGAAATCAATCAATCGGCGGAGTGCAAGCCGTCCGAAGCCGCCGACGCGCAGCTTGAAATGCTCCTTCCGTATATGGACGGGCGGACGTCGCTGTTTGTCTGCGAGCCGGGAATGCCGTCGGCCGCGCACTTCATCAGCCTGCTGCGGGAGCGCTTCATCGCGCGCGGCTTTTCGATTTCCCTGCCGTGTCCGCACGAAGGCAGGTGTCCGATGTACGGGCAGAACGCGCGTTTTGGCGGCTCAATCAAGTGGTGCAACTTTTCATTTACGACGGAATCCGCGCCGCCCGCGCTTATGAAGCTTTCCGCCGGCGCGGGAATTCCAAAAGAACGCGCCGTCATCAGCTTCCTCCTTGCGGAACGGAATTCCACGGAAGCCGGGACGGCCGCCCGCCCGGCAGGTGCGGCGCGCGCTGCGCCTGCGGCGGACAAGGCCGCGCGCGGCGGAACGCTTCCGCTGCGCATCAGTTCCGATCCGATATGGCTGCCGGAGCATCGGACGGGCTTTTACGCCTGCGGCGAGCACGGACTGACGCTTGTCGTGGCGCGGACGCAGAAAGACCTTGCTTCCGGCATGCTGATCCGCGCGGAACTGAATAAGCCGTTCCATGAATTGCAGCGGGACAAGAAGACAGGCGCGGCGGAGCTTGTCATTTGAACCGTCCGCCCGTCGGCGCGCTCATAAAAAAGTCCGCCGTATGGCGGACATAAAAATCAGCGCGTTCCGTTACTTTTCGGCGAAGAGCGAATTGATTTCGTCGGCGTACAGTTCGTTCAGACGGTAGCGCATGACTTCCTGCTTTGCCGAAAGCTCCACGCCGACTTCAAATGGCTTTGTAATCAGCGCGAACTGGTTGATCCGCTCGTACATCTTGAATCCGTTTTTGGAATTGACGAGGGAGTTGATTTCTGTCTCGAACAGCTTTTGAATGTCTTCCGACTTCAAGAGACTTTCATACGTGTCGTACGGAACGCCGTTTTCCGCGGCGAAATTCTTGATTTCATCCTCATCGACCAAAATCAGCGCGCCCAAATAGCGCTGGTCCTGTCCGACGACGACCGCCGTCTTGATGAACCGTGATTCGGTCAGCTTCATTTCAATGGGAACCGGCTCGATGTTCTCGCCGCCGCGCAGGACGATTGTGTCTTTCTTGCGCCCCTTGATGACGATTTCATCGTGGATGGTCAGAAGCCCCAGATCGCCGGTGTCGAGCCAGCCGTCCACGGTCATCACTTTTTCCGTGAGGTCGGGGCGCTTGTAGTAGCCCTTCATGACTGTGCCGCCCTTGATCTGGATCGCGCCGAATTTTCCGCGTCCGAGGACGAAGCCGTCCTCAGGATCGACGATGCGCGCCTTGATTCCGCGGATCGGGGAGCCGACGTTTCCGAATATCGGCGCGGCTATGTGCCGGACGGAAATAATGGGCGCGGTTTCTGTCAGTCCGTAGCCTTCGACGATGTTGATTCCGATCGCCCAGAAGAATTCGTCGATGTTCGGCGGATAGGCGCCGCCGCCGGCGATTCCTGCACGGAAGCTTGTGCCGAGCATCGCCTTGATTTTGCGGAAGACGAGCAGCCCGCCGAGCAGCTTCAGCGGCCAGAGGAGCAGCCACGGAATGAGGAGGCAGCACCACCACGCGCCTGTGTAATATCGCTTGAAGCATGGATTCTGCCGGAACAGCTTGCGGTGCATCCGGCTGTGGATGATCGCAGTGCCGACGAAGAACCGGTACATGGCGTACACGATGCCGCCGGTCTTCCGCATCTTGCGGTTGATGCCGTCGTAGATTGCCTCGAAAACGCGCGGCACCGCCGGAAGGATTGCGGGATTCAGCTTGAGGAAGTCCGCAAGGAGGACGCTGCCGATCGGTTTGGAATAGCAGAGCGTCGCCGCCTGAATCAAGATGACGTATTCCACCGCGCGCTCGAAGACGTGCCACACCGGGAGGACGGAAAGCGCCTTATCCCCGGGGTTGAGCATGATCCGCTCTGGAATTTCGTCAAGCTGGGTGAGGAAGTTTCCGTGGGAAAGCTGGACGCCTTTCGGCGTTCCTGTCGTGCCGGACGTGAAGATGATGCAGGCGAGGTCGTCCCACCGGCCTTTTTCCAGTTCCTCTTCGACGGCGTTCTTGTGTTCGATCCTGTACTTCCGCCCGGCCTTGCTGATTTCATGGAATGTTGAAAGCAGGACGCCCGCCTGCGCCGCTTTTTCAAGAATGTCCTGCGCCGGGGTGTCGAAGACGATGATTTTCTCAAGCGCCGGAAGCTTTTCCCGGATGGAAAGGATCTTGTTCGCTTGCGCCGGATTTTCGGCGATGACGATCTTGCAGCCTGTGATGGAAAGAATCGCCTCCAAGTCGAGGAGCGTCGCGTCGCAGCCGCGTGGAACGTCGATTGCGCCGATTGCCATGATTCCCATGTCGGCCTGAAGCCATTCCTTGCGGTTGTCGGAAATCAAGCCTACAAGGTCGCCGCGGCAGACGCCGAAATCCAGCAGCCCCGCGCCGAAATCCAAGGATGCTTGGAACAAATCCCGGTAGGATTCCGATGAGAAATTTCCGTCAGGCAGGCGGTAGCACTGCGCCGCGATTTCAGGATAATCCGAAGCGGTCTTTCGCAACATTTTTGGAAGCGTCTGTTCCATACAAATCTCCACGGCTTATAAAGCGAATAGATAAATCGTCTCGAAAGGTAAAGTATATAGGCAAACCGTTCTAAAAGCAAGGTTCCGCGGCTGCGTCCAAAGATACGCGGATTTTTTGCGGATTGCGGCAGATTCGGCGGGGCGTTGGTTTTCAAAACTGCCGTGGAACGGTATACTGGTTCCATGCAGCAGGTTTCCAGAGGCGCGAAGGCACAGCAGATTCGCGACGTCGTCCGCTACGTCCGGCGGTTCCACGGCGCGCTTGTCGTGATGTACCTCGACGACGAAATCATCGGCTCGCCGCTTTTTTCCAGCCACATCCGCGACATCAGCTTGATTCACGAGGCGGGATTGAAGGTCGCCGTCGTGCCGGGCGCGCGCAGGCGGATTGACGAAGTGCTTGCCTCGGCGGGAATTCCGTGGCGCGTCGAGGACGGCGTCCGCATCACGGGGGAGGACGCGATGCCGCAGCTCAAGATGGCGGCGTTCGACGTTTCGAACATCGTCATGACAAGCCTTGCTGCGAACCATGTTACGGCGGTCATTGGAAACTGGGTCCGCGCCCGCGCCCGCGGCGTCATCGATGGAACGGACTTCGGGACGGCGGGAGAAATCGAACGGCTTCAGACAGAGCAGCTTGCGTCCGTGCTTGCCAGCGGCGTCGTGCCGATTTTTCCGTGCATCGGCTGGAGTTCCGCAGGAAAGCCGTACAACATTTCTTCGGTCATGCTTGCCGAAAGGATAGCCGTCAACCTGCACGCTGACAAGCTGTTCTTCATCGTCATGAACGGGACGGTGGACGGCAGTGCGTTCGTCATTCCGCCGGGCGTCGGACTTTCAGAAGAAAATGCGGTTCCTGCCATGAACCTTGAGGAGCTTGCCGAATTCCTCAAGCTCAACGGAAGTCTGGAAGGACGCAGGAACGAAAAAATTCTGTCGTTCCTGCGCGCGGCGGGAGATGCCTGCCGGAACGGCGTCGTCCGTTCGCACATTGTCGACGGCTCCTTGGACGGCGCGCTGCCATGTGAAATCTTCAGCGGGCTTGGCTCCGGGACGATGGTGTATTCCAGCCAGTACGGCGCGCTGCGGCCGATGACGCAGCAGGATGTTCCGGCGGTGCTTTCGGTCATGCGTCCGTTCGTCGGGCGGAAGATCCTGCTTCCGCGCACGGACCGCCAGCTGCTTGACCGGATTGAAGACTTCATTGTCTACGAAATCGACGGCGGAGTGCGCGCCTGCGCCGCCCTGCACTCCTATCCCGACGGACAGGCGGAAATCGCGGCGGTCGCGGTGTCGGAATCGTTCTCAAAGCTCGGCATCGGGCCGAAGATGCTGGAGCATTTGATTCAAAAGGCGCGCGACGCGGGACGGACGAGCGTGTTCGCCCTGACGACGCAGGCCGCGGACTGGTTCGAGCAGTTCGGCTTCCGGGCGGACGATGTTGCGACAATGCCGGAGCAGCGGAAGGCGTTCTGGGAGCCGGGGCGCGGCTCAAAATTGTTCCGGCTGGATCTCCGGGACGTTCCGCCGGGCGGATTCAGCGCGCTTTGACGGAAGCGGCGCCCCGTCCGGCATTCCGCGCGGGCAGCCGATGCGGAAAAATCTTGACAAGAAAGGTGGATTTGATTTTATGGAAAAAGAAAGGCAGAAGATGAACACGGCGATTTTGTGGGACATTGAGAACGTAACGCCCCCGGCGGAGTCGAACTACATCCAGCTGATTATCGACACGATTTCGGAGACGGGAAGCATTTCGTACGCGATGGCGTTCGGCGATTGGAACAAGAACAACATTAAGAACATCGCGGCGAAGCTTGCGGCGAACAGCTTCGAGCTGATCCACGTTCCGGCGTCGCGCAAGGACAGCTCCGATATGTCGATGGTCGCCCACGGCGTCGA
>CAMWPF010000149.1 GCA_947176045.1 uncultured Treponema sp.
GCCCCGCTCCTTATTTCACTGCCGCTTTGAGCGCGTCCGCCTTGTCCGTCTGCTCCCACGGAAATTCGCTTCTTCCGAAATGGCCGTAGGCGGCGGTCGGAAGGTAGATCGGACGCTTCAAGCCGAGCGTCCTGCTGATGCCCGAAGGCGTGCAGTCGAACACGGCCTTGACCGCCTCCGTGATTTTTGCGGAAGGAACCTTCCCCGTTCCGAACGTCTCGACCATGATGGAAACCGGGAACGGCACGCCGATGGCGTAGGCAAGCTGCACTTCCGCGCGGTCCGCAAGTCCGGCGGCGACGATGTTCTTGGCAATGTAGCGCGCCATATACGCCGCGGAACGGTCGACTTTGCTCGGATCCTTTCCGCTGAACGCGCCGCCGCCGTGCCGCCCCATGCCGCCGTACGTATCAACGATGATCTTGCGCCCGGTCAGTCCGGCATCGCCCTGCGGTCCGCCGACAACAAAGCGCCCCGTCGGATTGATGAAGAATTTCGTCGAGGCGTCCAGAAGTCCTGTCGGAAGAAGCACCGGACGGATGATTTCTTCAATAATCTGGTTGCGGATTTCATCATACGCGATGTCCGGATTGTGCTGGTGGGAGACGACCACCGTATCAATGCGCAACGGCTTGTGGCCTTCATATTCAATCGTAACCTGGCTTTTGGCGTCCGGACGCAGCCAGCCGAGCGTCTTGTCCTTGCGCAGCCTCGTCGCCTGCCGCAGGATTTTGTGCGCGAACATAATCGGCGCGGGCATCAGCTCCGGCGTCTCGTTGCAGGCAAATCCGAACATCATGCCTTGGTCGCCGGCGCCCTGCAAGCCTTGGAATTCCGCAAGCCCCTCGCCGGCCACACCCTGATTGATATCCGGCGACTGCGTATGAATCCGGTTGGAAAATTCCATCGTGCTTCCGTCCAAGCCAAATTCCTCGTCTGTATAGCCGATGCCGCGGGCGACATCGCGCGCGATTGCCTCTGCGTCAATCTGCGCGCGCGTCGTGAATTCACCGCCGACAAGCACGAAATTCCCGGTCGCAAATGTTTCGCAGGCAACATGGCTTTCCGGATCCTGCCGCAGGCATTCGTCCAATATCGCGTCGGAAATCTGATCGCAAACCTTGTCGGGATGGCCTTCGCCGACAGATTCAGAAGTAAACAAATGGCGTTCCGTATTCATAATTCCTCCAGATTCCACAATCATATAAAATATTGCAGTTTTTTCATCAAATCAGGTGAAAAAAAACAAAATCATAGTGTACTAAATATGATTTTTATCGTATACTATTTAGCATAAATGCGCAACATATCGCGCAAACGCAAAATTATGAAAGTATATATGGAGGAGTGATATGTCGCTCAAAAAGACGTTTTCAAAGGACAAGGCAAAGTGCAGCGTAACATTTACAGTTTCCGCGGAAGCTGCGCAAGGCGCAAAGACTGTAAACATTGCAGGCGATTTCAACAGCTGGAGCAGCACGGACACACCTTTGAAAAAGGCGAAGGACGGTTCCTTTTCTGTAAAGCTCGAGTTGGACGTAGATAAAGAATACCAGTTCCGCTACCTTTTGGACGGTTACAAGTGGGAAAACGATTGGAAGGCGGACAAATACATTCCGGCTCCGTACTCCAACGCAGACAACTCGGTTGTCGTTACGAAAGCTTCCAAAAAATAAGGAATAAAAGACGCTCCGAACGGAGCGTCTTTTATTTTCCGGCAGGCGGGAAGGCTGCGGGCGGAAGCGCGCGGACAACGGCGGCATCATGCCTGCCGCACACCGCCCCATCAGAGGAACTTGCCGCCCTTCCATAGCGCCGGCCGCCTGCGAAAAAGGATTTCATGCAAGCTGCAAAACAAAAGACGTTCGGCTTCTGCGTCTTATTCCTCTACATGCTGATCACGGGCTTGGTTCATTTTATAGCATCGATGGTTCCGTCATCTCTAGACCTGCTGATATTCGACGATGAGTTCACGCAGAACTGGAAGGCGTTCATAGCCGGGCATGAAGCCTTGATGGCTTTTGCCATCATCATCTGCTTCGCGCTTCCTGCCGCGTTCTGCCTGCTGTATGCGCTTCCTGTCCTGCGGGCGGCAGATTCCGAAACCGTGAAACGGCGCGTTACGAACGCTCCGACATTCCTTTCAGCCATCGGCGCGAGCGGCTGGGTGCTCAATTATATGCTGGAACTGTCCGTTCTGGCATATGCAGGCACCTTTATCGAAATCAAAGCAAGCGGCATCCTGCTCTCTTCAGCAATGATCCTCCTCCTCGAATGCTTGATCAGCTTCGAGCTTTCGTATTTTGTCCTTGAAGCCTTGAACCGATTCTGGGCGCTGCGGATTTTTTTTCCAAACGGCGGCGTTGCAAAAACGAAAGGAGTCTTCCACCCCTCGTTCTCAGTCTTGTTCGCCGAATTCTTCGTGGCCGTTTCCGTATGCCCGATCCTGTTCCTCCTGTACGCGCTGCACGCGAACTGGAAGAATTTCGGCAGCGCGCCCAGCACGGATTTCATCATCTGCATCACTTTGTTCATGCTGTCTGCCGTCATAGTGATGCTGTTCTTCATGAAAATCATCTCAGCGCCGCTGAACTGCCTGTCCGAAGGAATGAAGCGCATCAAGGCCGGCGACCTTTCGGTGCGGATACGGATTGCCTCCAACGACAAGCTTGGCGCCTTAGGAGACTCCTTCAATGATATGACGGCTTCCTTGCAGGAAAAAGAGTTCATCCAAAAAACCTTTGGAAGGTTCGTAGATCCTGCCGTCCGCGACCACCTTCTGCAAGGAAATACATGTCTGGGCGGAGAAATATGCGAATGCACCGTGCTGTTCTGCGACATACGCAATTTTACGGCGATGTCAGAAAAACTGCGGCCAGAAGAAGTCGTTTCTTTTTTAAATGCATACTTCACGAAGATGGAGCAGTGCATCACACGGAACCACGGCATCATCAACAAGTATATCGGGGACGCCGTAATGGCGCTGTTCGGCGCGCCTGCAAAGTCTCAAAACCACGCGGAAGATGCGTTCTCCGCTGCAATCGAAATGAAGGATGCCCTTGCCGGCTTGAATGCGCAACGTTCGGCAGGTCATCTGCCGCCGGTCGGATTCGGAATCGGACTTCACAGCGGCGACGTCCTTGCAGGAAACATCGGCTCGGACACACGGCTCGAATATACAGTGATCGGCGACACCGTGAACACGGCAAGCCGGATCGAAGCTTTGTGCAAGGAATACAAAACAGACCTGCTGCTCTCTGAAGCCACGGCAGGCAGAATCCTCGCCCCCGCCCTAAAGCAGCGCATCCGCGTCATCGGAGAAACGGCGATCCGGGGCAAGACGGACACTGTGCGCCTGTTCAGCCTGGCACATGGATGACTTCCCGCGGCTTGCTTCCGTTCGCCGGGCCGACTATCCCGCGCTCCTCCATCTCTTCAACAAGGCGCGCCGCACGGTTGTAGCCGATCTTCAGGCGCCGCTGGATGTAGCTCGCGGACGCCTTCCCCGCCTGGATCACAATGTCAAGCGCCTGCTCGTACAGCGGATCCTGCCCGTCGCCGAACAGGCTCGGACCGGCGTCAATGTCATCGTCGTCGTCGACAAAAATCTCGTCGTCAATATATTCCGGCGGGCCGTAGGATTTCACGTATTCGACGACGTTCTCAACGTCATTGTCGCTCACGAACGTTCCTTGGATGCGGACCGGGAACGGATCAACGGCGCTCGCGTACAGCATATCGCCCTTGCCCAGCAGCATTTCCGCGCCGACTTGGTCGATGATGATGCGGCTGTCCGTCTTCGAGGCGACCATGAACGCAATCCGCGTCGGAATGTTCGCCTTGATCAGGCCGGTGATGACATCGATCGACGGACGCTGCGTCGCCAGAACCAAATGGATTCCCACGGCGCGGCTCATCGCGGCAAGGCGCGCCACCGTAGACTCCAGCTCCTTGCCGGTCGTCGCCATCAAATCGGCGAATTCATCGATAATCACGACGATGTACGGCAGCTGCTCCGTGCAGATGTTCCGCTCCACGACGCGCTTGTTGTAGCTCGTGATGTCGCGCACGCCCATGCCGTCGAGCAGCGCGTAGCGGCGCTCCATTTCGCACAGGCAGTACTGGAGCGACTGGAACGCGCGCTTGGGCTCGGTAATGACCGGCGTCAGCAGGTGCGGAATATTGTTGTACAGCTTCAATTCCACGATTTTCGGATCAATCAGAATCAGCTTGACCTGCTGCGGCGAACGCTTGTACAAAATCGACAGGATCATGCTGTTCACGCAGACCGATTTTCCCGCGCCGGTCGCGCCCGCAATCAGCAGATGGGGCGTCTTCACCAAGTCGAGCAGCTGCGGCTTTCCCAAAATATCCTTTCCCAGAACGACGGGAATCGCCATCTTCTGGAATTCCGGCAGATCCTGCTCAATCATTTCCCGGAAGCTCACAATCGAACGGTGCTTGTTCGGAACCTCGATGCCGACGGCGGCCTTTCCCGGAATCGGCGCGACAATGCGCACGGAGCTGGCGGCGAGCCGCAGCGCGATGTTGTCCTGCAAGGCGACAATCTTGCTGAGCTTCACGCCGGGCGCGGGCAGCAGCTCGAACATCGTAACGACCGGCCCCTTCTTGATTCCGATGATTTCCGCCTCAATGTTGAATTCATTGAGCGTCTCCTTCAACTTTATTGAATCCCGCGGTGTCGCATCGTCGATAATCCAATACTGATCGTTCTCGTATTCTTCGAGCAGCGCCGTCGGAACGGAATACGGCTTCTTTGGCTGCGCGCGGTTTGGAGACACGGCAGGAGAAGGAGGATTC
>CAMWPF010000150.1 GCA_947176045.1 uncultured Treponema sp.
GATGCTTCTGGAACACCGGCTCGAATGTGTAGGAGTTGCTCACGCTGAAGAAATCCCCGGCGTAGCTGAGCGAATTGTCGAGCGTGATCGGAATCTTCAGCGTGTACATGGAGGAGCGGAGGTTGTTCCATTCAAAATCGTCCGGCTTCGTCAAATTCGTGGAGGAATAGACAAGCTGCGTCGACAGCGCCGGGCGGATTGAGTACGCGACGGAAAAGTCGATGCCCGGAATCATGACGACGGAGTCCGACGCCGCGGAAAGCAGCGGCAGCGCGTCCACCGAAAGGATTGCGGGCGTCTCCCGCTCCGTCCCGCCGTCCCCGGCGGGCGCCGCATCCGCATTGTCCGCGCCTCCGCCGCCAGCCTCCGGCTCCGACGCCGCGGCGTCCTTTGCGGAGCGCAGGTCTTCCGGCGCGACAAGTTCGGAGACGTAGCTGACAGCCTTCCCCGAAGCGGAGGCGGACTTCGCCTTGGTCGACGACCACTGGAACAGCGTGCCGGAAATCGTGGCGTTGACCGTCGCCGGAGTCACCTGCGACGGATAGTAGAATTTCCGCTGAGGCGTGTAGCTCCGCCACAGCGCGTCCTCCGTCTTGTCGGTGCTCAGATCCGTTGTCGCCAGCGAGGAAAACATCACCGAAGACGTAACGTTCAGCGACGCGGTGGAAATGTACGGCTTGATGACGGCGGGAAGCGGCACGGAGTAGGAGCTGGTCAAATTCCACGTGAACGAGGAGATTTCCTCCACCGTATCGTCCTCGTCGTCCACCGACGCGGAGTCGATCACGTAGCTGATCCAGTCCATCGACTCCTCGCGCTCCGAAAAGTCGTCGTAGAAGTACGGGTCGGAATACACCGGAACGGCGAGGCTCAGGGAGAACGGCTTCGTCATCGACATCTTGAATTTTCCCGAATAGCGGAACGGCAGCTCGAATCCAAGCAGGTTGGACGTGTCATGGATCTTGTCGCCCTTTGAATCATAGGGAACGTACACGCCGTCGTTCCTGAATACAGTGTTGGAAAACCCGAACTGCGCGCCGACTTCCAGGCTGCTCAGCACCTTCTTCGGATTGAGCACGCCGTCCAAGCCGACCATGATGCCGAGGTTGGAGTAGTAGTCGCCCATAACCTTCAGATAGTTCGTCGTGTCTCCGGTGTAGTCCTCGTCCAGATTGTGCAGGACGATTCCCTCAAGCTTCTGCTGCTTGAGCGAGGACGGCTTGATGAAGTTGAACAGCGCCTTGAGCTTTTCCGCGCCGTCGCTGTCGTCCGCTGAGGACGACGACGCCGCCGACTCCAGCGGCTTGCGCCCGTACAGGTACGCCGTCGTCTGGATGAAGTACCCCTCGCGCGGCCGGTAGCCGAACACGGGATTGAAGATCAGCTCGTCCTTCGGATAGTAGAAGGCGGGAAGCCACGCGACTGGAACGACGCCGACGAACAGCAGCGCGTTGAGGAACGCGAATTCGCCGCCGGGCAGCAGCCAGATGCGGCTCGCCTTGATGCGCCAGTGCGGATCCTCGTCGTCGCAGAAGGTCAGGACGCCGTCCTTGAACGCAATCGTGTTCGACTCGCTGCGCCCGAAAATGTCGCTGGCGACAATCAGCGTGGAGCCGGCGGGCAGGTTGAGCGCGTCCGACTTCGTCTGCACGACGCGCCCGTCGTCGAAGACGCCCTCCAATGTGGAGGTGTTGAACATGAGGGAGCCGGCCGTTACCGTCTGTCCGCCGGAGCTCGCCGTCGTCTGCTCCAATTCGACGCTTCCCTCCGCGTACATCATTTCCGTCACGCGGTCATAGCGGATGGTGTCGGCGCGGATGACGTTCTTCGTGCTTCCCTTTGAAACGGAGATGCGCACGTCCCCCGTCAGGACGATGCAGTCGTTTCCCGTCTGCTTGTCCTTCTCATACAGCGTGCTGCGCGCGTTCTCAATGGTGATCGTCGTGCGCGCCGCATCGTCATCCGCAGGCACGGCGGACACCGCGCCGAACAGGACAAGCCCTGCGCACAGGAAGCGGAAGAACGCCTTTCTGCCACTTTTATTGAAGAACGTCATCTGGAAACGGAAAAACTGCCCATGTCATTCATGCGCGGCGCCGCCCTCCCGTCCCCTGGCGCGCTCCCGCGCGAGCAGCTCCTTGACATACCGCCCCGTGAACGAGCCGGCGGCTTCTGAAACCTGCTCCGGCGTTCCCGCCGCGACGACTGTTCCTCCGCGGACGCCGCCCTCCGGCCCCAAGTCGATGATATAGTCCGCCTGGCAGATCACGTCAAGGTTGTGCTCGATCATGACGACTGAATTCCCTTGATCGACAAGCCGCTGAATCACCTCCATGAGCTGCTTCACGTCCGCGAAGTGCAGCCCCGTCGTCGGTTCGTCCATGATGTAGAGCGTCCGCCCCGTCGAAACGCGCGCCAGCTCGTTCGCAAGCTTGACGCGCTGCGCCTCGCCACCCGAAAGCGTCAGCGCGGACTGTCCCAGCGAAATGTACCCGAGCCCCACCGAACGCAGCGTCTCCAGCTTCCGCGCGATGTGCGGAATCGGCGCGAAGAAGCCGCACGCCTCCTCGATGGTCATGTTCAGGACGTCGTTGATGTTCTTTCCCTTATACAGGACGTCAAGCGTCTCGCGGTTGAAGCGCCTGCCGCCGCAGACGTCGCACTGGATGTAGACGTCCGGCAGGAAGTTCATTTCAATCGTGATGGTGCCGGAACCCTGGCAGTTCTCGCAGCGGCCGCCCTTCACGTTGAAGCTGAACCGCCCCGCAGACCAACCGTTCGCCTTCGCCTCCGGCATGGACGCGAACAAGTCGCGGATGGCGCTGAACACGCCGACGTATGTCGCCGGATTGGAGCGCGGCGTGCGGCCGATAGGGCTTTGGTCGATGTTTATCACCTTGTCGATATAGCTGACGCCGGAAAGCGACGCGTACGCGCCGACGGGGTGCTTCGTCCGCATGATCTTGTTGCTCAGCGCCGGATACAGCACGTCGCTGAGCAGCGTCGACTTCCCGGAGCCGGAGACGCCGGTGATGCACGTGAACGTCCCCAGCGGAATTTCAATCGAAACGTTCTTGAGGTTGTGCTCCGTAACGCCCTTCAGGACGATCGACTTTCCGTTTCCGCTGCGGCGGCGGGAAGGAATTTCCATCCGCAGCCTTCCGGAAAGGTAGCGCCCGGTAACGCTCTCCTCCACGCGGGAGACCTCCTCCGGCGTGCCCGCGGCGACGATGCTCCCGCCGTGGATTCCCGCGCCCGGCCCGATGTCGATGAGGTAGTCGGCGGTGCGCAGCGTCTGCTCGTCATGCTCGACGACGATCACCGTGTTCCCCTGGTCGCGCAGGTAGGTCAGCGTGTCGATCAGCTTCTGGTTGTCGCGCTGGTGCAGGCCGATCGACGGCTCGTCCAGAATGTACATGACGCCGGTCAGGCTCGAGCCGATCTGCGTGGCAAGCCGGATGCGCTGCGCCTCGCCGCCCGAAAGCGTCTCCGCGGCGCGCTCCAGCGTCAGATAGTCGAGCCCCACGTCGCTGAGGAATTTCAGGCGGGCGCGGATCTCCTTGAGCACCTGCGCCGCAATCTGCTCCTCCGACGCGGACAGCTCCAGCCCGTCGAAAAACGCGATCGACTCCGCGACGGACAGCTCGGACAGCTCGAAGATGTTCCTTCCGCCCACCGTAACGCCGAGCGCCTCCGGGCGGAGGCGCCGTCCGCCGCAGGACGCGCAGACGTGGTGCGACATATACTTTTCGAGGCTCGTCTTCATCTGGTCGCCCCACGCCTCGATGTAGCGCCGCCTCATGTCGCCGAAAATGCCCGGCCACGGCTGGTCGTAGACGGAATGCCCCTCGCCGTTGCGCTTCGTGTACTCAAAATGAATCTTGCGCTCGCCGCTTCCATGCAGGAGCGCCGCGCGCTGCCCGTCGGAAAGCTCCTTGAGCGGCGCGTCGAGCGAAAAGCCGTATTCCGCCGCAAGCCCCTCGAAGCGGCAGCGGTTCCAGGCGGAGTCGGGATTGTACGGCAGGATTCCGCCGTCATTGAACGACTTCGACTCGTCGGGAATCATGAGCGCGAGGTCGTACTCCATGCGCTCGCCAAGCCCCGTGCATTCAGGACACGCGCCGAACGGATTGTTGAACGAAAAGAGGCGCGGCTGAAGCTCCGGGATGGAAATGCCGCAGTCCGGGCAGGCGTTCTTTTGGGAGAAGAATGCCTCCGCCTCGCCGTCCGCAGTCCGCCGGGAGACGATGATGATTCCGTTGGCGCTGGCGAGCGCCGTCTCGACAGAGTCAGCGAGGCGCTTTCGGACGTCCGCGCCGAGGACGATGCGGTCGACGACAATTTCAACCGTGTGCTTCTTCTGCTTGTCGAGCCTGACGCCCTCGTCAAGGGACGCCATCACGCCGTCGATCCGCGCGCGGACGAAGCCCGCCTTCCTCGCGTCCTCGAAGACCTTCTGATGCTCGCCCTTCTTTCCGCGGACGACCGGCGCCAGAATCTGGATCTTCGCGCCGTCCTCCCATTGCAGGATCGAATCGACAATCTGGTCGACCGTCTGCTCGCGGATCTCCCTGCCGCAGTTCGGGCAGTGGGGATGCCCCGTCCGCGCGAAGAGCAGGCGGTAGTAGTCGTAAATTTCGGTAATCGTTCCCACCGTGGAGCGGGGATTCTTGTTCGTGGACTTCTGCTCGATGGAGATTGCCGGGGAAAGCCCCTCGATCAAGTCGACGTCCGGCTTGTCCATGCTGCCGAGGAACTGCCGCGCGTACGACGAAAGGCTTTCCATGTAGCGCCGCTGCCCCTCCGCAAAAAG
>CAMWPF010000151.1 GCA_947176045.1 uncultured Treponema sp.
TTTTCCAGTGGACTTGTTCCAGTTCATCGGAAAGGACAACATTCCGTTCCATACAGTGATCTTCCCGTCGAGCCTGATTGGAACGGGCCGGGACTGGACGAAGCTGTTCCACATGAGTTCGACCGAATACCTGAACTATGAGGGCGGAAAATTCAGCAAGTCAAAGGGCGTCGGCGTGTTCGGCACGGACGCCAAGGAGTCCGGCATTCCCGCCGACGCGTGGCGCTTCTACATCTTCTACAACCGCCCGGAGAAGTCGGACTTCCAGTTCACGTGGAAGGACTTTCAGGAAAAGTTGAACAGCGAGCTGGTCGGAAACCTCGGAAATCTGGTGAACCGGACGCTCCTGTTCGTGAACAAGTATTATGGCGGCGTGATTCCCGACGCTCCTGCGGACGAGGCGCTCTGGACGGATGTCCGCGCCCGCGAGGAGAAGGTCGCGGAGCTTTTGGAGCGCGCCGAGCTGAAGGAGGCGTTCCGCGCCCTGTTCGCGATCAGCGACGTGGCGAACAAGGCGTTCCAGGCGGGCGAGCCGTGGAAGGCGCGCGTGTCCGCGCCGGAGCGGGCGGCGTCCTTGATCCACAACCTCTGCTATGTCATCAAGGATTTGATGATCATGATGCATCCGTACCTGCCGGACTATACGTCCACGGTCATGTCGTACTTCGGAAGGACGATTGCGGATCCGCGCATCGGCGAGCCTGCGGCTGCGGACGGACTGCGGTGGAGCGACGTCGGCGTGCTGGAAGGGCTTTCATCTGTCGGGGCGACGGACGTGTACTTCCGCCCGATGGACGCGAAGACCATGCAGGCGTTCCGCGGGAAGTTTTCCGGCGCGCAGGGCGGCGGCGCGGATGCTCCGAACTGCGGGAAGCCTGCGGACGGCGCGAAATCTGAAAAGAAGGCGGAAGCGGCGAAAACCGCCAAAAATGCGGCGGAGCCTTCGCCGCTTCCGCCGGAACAGCAGCCGGCGCATTTTGCGAAGTACATCCGCCTGACGGTCGCCAAAATCGTCCGTGTGGAGCGGAATCCCGATTCGGACAAGCTGTATGTGGAGCATCTTGACGACGGCAGCGGAACCGACCGCGTGATTCAAAGCGGGCTTGTGCCGTACCTGACGCCGGAACAGCTGCTCGGAAAGCACATCATCTTGGTGGACAACCTCAAGCCGCGGAAGATGCGCGGCATCGAAAGCCGCGGAATGCTGCTCGCCGCCGACTATACTGATGCGGACGGGGCGGAGCGCGTGGAAGTGCTTGAGGCGCCGTGGGCGGCGCCGGGGACGCCGGTGGTGCTTGAGGGCGACGACGCGCTCGCTCCGAAGCCCGACAGCATCGACGCCGACGTGTTCTTCCAGCTGGAAATCAGCGTTGCGGACAAGGCCGTCGTCATCGCCGGAAAGAAGCTCGTTGCGGCGGACAGGGCGATTGCTACGGCAGCGGCGGAAAACGGCGGAGTGCACTGAACCGTGTTTGACATTGCAATCAAGGCCGCGGACGGCGCGTCCCTGCCGGAATGCCAGTTCCAGCAGAGCGATTTTTGGACGGCGTTCAAGGCGCGGCACGGCTGGTCGCAGCGGTGCCTGTCTGTTTCCGTAAGGAAGGCTGGCTCCGGCGGGGAGCCGTCCGTTTTTTCCTGCTCCGTGCTGGTGCGGACGTTCGGACGCGCGCCGTTTGCGGCGTCCATCGCATATATTCCGATGGCGCCGGAATGCTCCTGCGTTCCCGGCTGCGCTGCGGATCCGGGGGCGGCGCCTTCCTGCGTGGATTCCTACGCCGTGTTCCTTGAGGAATTTGCGGCGCGCTGCATGGAATTCCTTCCGCGCGGCACGCTGTGCGTGCGCTACGATGTGCCGGTTGACTTTTCCTCCTGCGCGGAGCGGGACGCGTACGTCGATTCCGTCAAAAATCTGGCGCTCGCGGACGGCATGAGGCTCCGCAAGTCGGAGGTTGACATCCAGCCGCCGGACACCACCGTCGTCGATCTGACCCGCCCGCTGGAAGCGGTTTTGGACGGCATGAAGCCGAAATGGCGGTACAATGTCCGTCTGGCGGCGCGCAAGGGCGTTTCGGTGCGCGCGCTCCGCGCCGGAGAGCCGGAATTCGATTCGTACTTTGATTCGTTCTACCGGCTTTTCAAGGAGACTGCCGAGCGGGACGGCATCGCCGTCCATACGAGGCAGTACTGCCGCGACCTTTTGGAATGCAGCGCGGAGCGCCGCCGGGCGGATGCGTCCGCGCCGGATGCGGCGCTTTATGTCGCCGAGCATGGCGGCGGCCGGATTGCCGGCATCATCACGCTGGTTTCCGGGCGGGAGGCGGTGTACTTGTACGGCGCCTCCGGCAATGAGAAGCGGAACCTCATGCCGGCGTACCTCCTTCAGTGGACGGCCATGCAGGACGCGAAGGGCGCCGGAGCGGAGCGGTACGACCTGTACGGAATGCCGCCGGAGGATGACGAAGGCCATCCGATGCACGGCCTGTACCGCTTCAAGACGGGGTTCGGCGGCGCGCTGGTGCACCGCCCCGGCACGTTCGACGTTCCCGTCGGCGCGCTGTATCCGTTGTACGTCGCGGCGGAACGGTTCCGCGCGTTCTGGCACAAGAAGATACTCAAAAAAATCCGTGGCAGGTAGAAAATGAATATGGAAGCCTTTGTTCTGGGATGCGGCGGCATGATGCCGCTTCCATACCGGCATCTCACGTCCGTCTTGCTCCGAAGGGACGGCGACTTGTTCCTGTTCGACGGCGGCGAGGGGACGCAGGTGTCGTTCCGGCGGCTCAACCTCAAGTGGAAGAAGATCAACGCGATCTTCGTTTCGCATACGCACGCCGACCACGTAACCGGCATTCCGGGAATCCTCATGCTTTCCGCGCAGGTCGACCGGAACGAGCCGCTGTACATCTACGGCCCGCCGAAAATCGCCGAATACATCGAGACGAGCCGCCGCGTCCTTGATATGTACATCAACTATCCCATCGTCGTCAAGGAAATCGAGGCTCCCTGCGTCGTCCATTCCGGCGACGGGTTCTACATCCGCGCGTTTCCGCTGGAGCATACGAAGACGTGCGTCGGCTATACGCTGGAGGAGCTTGACCGTCCCGGCGAGTTTTATCCGGCGAAGGCGGCGGCGCTGAACGTTCCCTGCGGCCCGCTGTGGTCGCAGCTCCAGGCGGGAAATTCGGTGGAGGCGGCGGACGGACGCACCGTCTGTCCGGAGGACGTGCTCGGTCCGAAGCGCAGCGGGCGCAAATTCAGCTACGTTACCGACACGCTGTACAGGCCGTCGATTGCGGACGAAGTGCGCGGCTCCGACCTTTTGATCTGCGAGGGAATGTTCGAGGACGAGCTGATTGATCAGGCGCGGGAAAAGAAGCACATGACGGCAAGCCAGGCTGCGGCGGTCGCGCGCGATGCGGATGTGCGCCGGATGTGCATGATCCACTACAGCCCGCGGTATACGGATCGCGAGCTGTCCCGGCTGCTGGAGCAGGCGCAGAAAATCTTTCCTGCCGCCGAACTTTCCCGCGACAGGATGAGTATCGACATTCCGTATGTCGATTGAATTTTGCGCGCAGGGCGGAGGCAGATGATAGAACTTACGTCGTTTTCCAAGCAGTACGGCAGGCACCGGGCCGCCGTGCGCAATGTTTCGCTGCGCGCCGAGGCGGGAAGCGTCTCTTGCCTGCTGGGGCCGAACGGAGCGGGGAAGACGACGATCATCAAGGCCGTCTGCGCGCTCCACTATGCGACGGACGGCTGCGTGCGCGTCAGCGGCAGGGACGGGCGGCTGTACGACGCGCAGGAGCATCCCGAAATCGTGCGGGACGCGGTCGGCTATGTTCCCGAGGCGGCGCGGCTTCCCGGCGAGCTGACGGCCGCCGAATTCCTTGATTTTTGCGCCGACGTCCACGGGCTTTCTGGTGCGGAGCGCCGGAAAGCGTTGGAACGGGCTGCCGGATTTTGCGCGCTGGAGTCCGTCCTTGAAAAGAAGATCCGGACGCTTTCAAACGGATTCCGCCAGCGAGTCTCCTTCGCGCAGGCGGTGCTGCACGACCCGCCGAACCTGGTGCTGGACGAGCCGGTGAACGGACTGGATCCGGCGCAGATGGTGCAGCTCCGTTCGCTGATCCGCCGTGCCGCCGCGGACAAGGCGGTCCTGCTGTCGACGCACCTCATGCAGGAAGTGCAGGCGCTTGCCGGAACCATCTTCATCTTGTCCAACGGAACGGTTGCAGCGTCCGGCACGGCGGACGAAATTATGCAGGCGCAGGGCGCCGCCTCCCTTGAGGAGGCGTTCCTTTCGGCGGCGGGAGGGCGGAATGAACTTTCATTGTAGGCGCCGCGCTTTTTTCGCCGCCGTCCGGCAGCATCTGTATGCCGCCGCCGTCCGCCCGCTGTTCTACGTGTGCGCGCTCCTTTTGGAGGCGTTCTGCGCCGTGCAGTTTTTCTTCGGGCAGCAGTTCTTCGGCGGCAGCGGCACATCCGACCTGCATTATTTTTTCGCCGCCGTGCCGTATGTATGCACGCTGCTTGTTCCGGCGCTGTGCCTTCGGGAGGAAGGCGGTTTTGCGCTGCTTCCGTTGGGCGCCTTCGCGGAGGCTGCCGCCAGATGGACGGGCGCGTTCCTTCAGTTCTGCGCGCTGCTTGTTCCGCTGCTGTTCCTGCCGCTGTGCGTCAATTTGTTCGGCGATGTGGACGCGGGACAGGTTCTGTCTCTTATACACTACTCAGGGCCCACGAGACTAAGGCGAATAGAGTATGCCGTCTTCGGCTTGGAAAAAAAATGGGGGGGG
>CAMWPF010000152.1 GCA_947176045.1 uncultured Treponema sp.
CTTTGTTTCAAAAAGCAGGAGCGGATGTAACCGAGGCGTTTTTTGCTCCTTGTCTTTTCCTGCTGATTTTTGTCCGGCGGTTGCTGGCGGGACGGTTTCGCAGTGCCTTTACAATTTCTGCTCCGTTCGGCATTGCTGCCTCGTGTACTTTATTTTTTGTCGGCTTGCGAATTTTATTTTTTTCTTCCTTTGAGTTTTTGTTCTGCGGATTCAAGCATTTTCAGTTCTTCCGCGTCCTGACGGTCGGCTTCTTCCGCCTCAAATGCTTTCCGCCGTTTGTCGAATTCATCGTAAATGGATTCAATCTGCTTGTCCGCCGATTTCCGGGTTACCGAACCTTTGCCTTTCAGCAGCGGAAGATTGTAGTCGGTGATGATTTTGTCCACGTTTTCTTCCCAAAAATGAACCGACAAATCCTTGCGCATTTTCACATGGAGTTCCGCGCTTTCAAGAAAAATCACGACAATGCGGTTCAGCGAATCAAGCTCGTCGTGCGAAAGATAATTCTTGCTCGTGTAAATGTCCTGCTTGCGGACGGCTGTGCCTTTCCAGCTTGTAAGATTCATGTTCGGCTTTGAAGAATCCGCCCGGCTTAGAATCAGTTCGGGCGCGGTCATTTTGGTGACGGCATATATCAGCTTGTTTTGCGTTTCCGCGAAAAACATCTGCGTTGCCTTATCCGAAGCGTCGTAATCGGAGGAAAGCGCAAACAGGTCGCGGAGCTTCTGATAAAACCGCTTTTCGCTCGCACGAATATCGCGGATCCGCTCAAGAAGCTCGTCAAAATAATCGGGCCGTCCGTCCGGATTCTTGAGCCGCTCGTCATCCATGACGAAGCCTTTCTGCAAGAATTCCGCAAGATTTTTGTTTGCCCAGATTCTGAACTGCGTTCCCCGCACGCTCCGCACCCGGAATCCCACCGCCAGCACCATCGGCAAAGCGTAGTACGTTACATTGTAATTCTTTCCGTCGGCGGCAGTTGTTAAGTAATCCTTAACAACTGAATTTCCGTCTAATTCCTTTTCCTGCAATATGTTGGCAATGTGCATGCTGATGTTCGGCTTCGAGGTGTCAAAAAGCAGCGCCATCTGCTGCTGGTTCATCCAGATGACGCCGTCCTTGGAATACAGCTTTACGTCCGCCCGGCCGTCATCGGTCTTGTAGATGATGATTTCGTTTGACTGCGTGTTCGGCATGGTGGTTCCTCTTTTTATCCGGGCGGTTCGTGATTTGATTCAAATACCGTTCTTTGGAATAATCATTTGTCCTAGAAACATAGTATATCCTAAAAAGCAAGGAATGACGACAATGTGCTGTTTGCGCGGTTCATCTGTCGGAAGGCTGGGCGGCGGTTTCGCAGATGGAATCTATCAGGGCGGAAACGTTCCTGCGGTCGCGGGCGTTCATCGATTCGAGCTTGACGGCGAGCCTGCGCACTTCCGGGGATTACGGCTGCGCGCTGCCTGCTGTCCTGCTCTGCCCGGCGACAAGGTATTCGACTGTCACGCCGAGCGCCTTCGCTATTTTCACCGCGACATCCGCCGCCGGAATCGAACTGTTCTCCTTCAGATAGTTGCTGAGCGAACCTGCGTTCAGTCCGGCGCGGGACGCGACTTCCTTTACAAGCAGTCCCTGATACGTTATCTCATCCCGCAAATTTTCCTTGAAGCCCATGCTGAATTGTACGTTAATTTACGTTTTTTACGTTGACATTGCGTATATTTACTCTTATAATCTGCTCAAAAGTAAATTTACGTTTTGTACTGAATGCTGTGTAGAAATACATCTTCATGTCGGCGCAATACACCATTGGCTTTTTATCAGGAGGATTTATGAAACTGATTGAACGGAAATTAGTGCTTGCCCTGCTTGCAGGAGCGGCACTTTCTATGGGCATCTTCACCGGATGCAGCGACGGCGGCAGCAGCGGAGGAGATGACGGGGACAATGATAATGTACCATCATCTGATGGAATTAATTGGACAACGGAAGCAAACGGAACGTTGAAAATTGCCAACAATACATCTAAGGATATGATTGTATTTAAAGGAGAGACACCAAGTGTAAACGGTATTTTAGGTGGCGTTCGTGCCGGTTCAAACCGTTTTTTTGATATTTCGGATGATGTGGATGATTTTGATGTCGGCGGTTATTTGATTTTACGCGCTATATCTCAGGATGAATATACCGCACATAAAGAAAACCTTTCAAATGCAAAAATTGAATATTCTGCCATGGCAACGTATGGAAAGGGAAAGAAATTTTCAGCGGAAATCAATCCTGCATATACTGGTGAGTATTATTATAAGGTAACAAACAGCGGAAAGATCGGTATGGAATTGAGAAAAAATAGTCCTGATGGTGAAAAAATCGGGTATCTTCCAGCCCTTGCGACAAATTTTACATTGTATGCGGACAGTACTGAGGGCATATCCGTTTTTCCAGTATATGTATATTATAGCAAAATGACAGGAGAAGTTACTACGATAAAGGCAGAAGATCATTTTAGTTCTGTTAGTGTAGCTCCTCGTCCAGTAACCGATTCCACAGTCACGACAATTGAGCTTCCTGCGGAAGGAGTTAAATGGGAAGATATTTTAAATACCCTTACAAGCCCTGTTGCTTATATTACCTGCACTAATAATGTAACGAATCAGGGTGCATATTTTACAAAGTCAGGTACAACAAGACTTACGGCACAAAATGGATATGATATGTTGAATGCCGGAGAAATAAATACTTTTGAAGTTGCATCTACAGAGGCTGGTTCAGATCAGAATCTTATCGTTACCTTGTATAACGGTGCTATAAAAGTTCCTGTCAAGGATGCTGATAAAAATTCAGTTCCTATTAAAAATGGATACAACTACACAGTAACTATTTCTTATAACGGACAGGGAGTCAGGGATTCTGCAAATTACTCTGCTGTCATCGTTGAAGGTGCAAAGCGCGATATTTCAGACGAAATCGAGTCGCTGTAGTTTCACGATGATTCAGGCTTTCGGCTGCGGCTGGAAGCCTGTCTGCCTGCTTTTCGGGAATAAGGTATATGGAAAAACTGGTCTATGCTGTTCCGCTCCTGTTTTTGCTGCTTGGGTGCAGCGACTCTTCTTCCGGCGGAGGCAGTTTTGATTTTGAAGAAGAGCCGGCGGTTCAGTATGGAACGGTTCTGTTCTTCAACGAATCAAGCTACGGCATCAGCATTCATTCGGATGCCTTTTCCGGGCCGGTGGTGGCGGAACTGGAATCTGGAGAATCAAAGTCCGTTTCCGTCCGTGCCAGCGGAAACTATGGAATCGGCTCCGTGTTTGCAGTTGGCTTCAGGACAAAGATTATAGACGGCTTCAATTTTTCCTGCGGCGAAATTTATGCGTATGGAATCGATCCGAATATGCAGATTGCAGTCAATGTGGAAGCCGGAAAAAAGTATACGCTGCAAATTCCGCAGCCATCGGAACTGGTTTTTGAGACGGCGTTCATACAGATACTTAATAACTCATCGAATTCGTTTGAGCTGACAAAGAATTCCATAAGCTACAAGCAGGCAGGAAACGGAACGCTTCCTGTCGGTGCCGGTGAAATCGGTGTGTATGAAATCCCTGCATCCGCCGCCGGAACTGCGTTTGAGGGCTACCGTGTGAAATCAGTTTTCAACGATTACGATGTTCCGCCGTTTGATGCCGTGTACAGCCATGTATACCGTTTTTCTTTCGACGGTTCTTCGGTGGTAAAGACCGGCGAGGAGAGCATAGTCTACTGATTTTTTATGAATCGAGGTGAAAAGATGAAACACTGCAAATACTTATGGCTTCTTTTGTGTGCAATTTTCATGTATCCGTCGTGCAAGTCTGACAGTGAATCGGTAGCGGAGTCTGAGAATGAAGTTCCCGTTCAAAAGCCTGACAAAATCGAGCTGAGCATTCAAAACGAATCGTCATACGCACTGTCCGATGTTTCATGGCGGGGAATTGCATTTTACAGCAGCATGGACGGCAGGACGATTCCGTCCGGCTCGGTTGCGAAAAACAGCGTGGAAAAAAATGCGGACGGCTATGTGTTCTTCACCCGCTGCGGAGCTGTTCCCGCAAAGCTTCGGTCAAGAGAATCAGTTGCTGTTTTCGACACTGATAAAGTGTTCCGAATTATGGACAATACGCCTGTTGTCGAAGTAGGGAACACAGAAAATCGCGGGACGCTTGCCGATATAACGCTGTCTGCACCGGATTACTATACGGTTTTGTTTGAATCGAACGGCGGACCGTACATAGAACCGTATTCCGTTCAGCGTGGAAAGGAAATCACTGTCGCTCCTGCTGTGCAGAAAGAAGGCATGGCATTCGCAGGGTGGTTTTCAGATACGGATTTCAACCGGAAAGTCGAATTTCCGTACGTGCCGGAGTCGGACGCGGTGCTGTATGCCGAATGGAAAAATCCGCCGCATTCCGTTCCGTTCACAGGTGCCCGCAGTTCTTCAACCATACAGATTCAGATAACGCCGTCGGACGATAAATATTTTGACTGCTACCGTGTCGTCTGCTATCAAGAAGTTAAAGCACTTTTTAGCGGAGAAGTAATTTCACGGCAATCTGTCTTAAATATAAAGACAAAAGACTTGTCGTATGAAATTCATGGATTGGATTGGACCAGCTCTCCCGGTACATATAAGGGTTATGTAATAGAGTTGTATGTCATAGATGCATTCGGACAGCAGTCAGAAATGTATTCAAAAAGGTTTTAGCACTATTTTTTGGAGAATAAAATGAAGAGAATGAATATAAAGAAAGTTC
>CAMWPF010000153.1 GCA_947176045.1 uncultured Treponema sp.
CCAGAAGGCAGTTCGTGCTGTCGTGCTTGACCCGCGGGCGGCGCGCATACCAGTCGTAGTCCTTAAAAAGCGTCTGGAAATACAGTTTTGCGCTTCCGCCTTCAATTCCCATAATTTCCTGAACGCTCAAACCGCTCTGCAGCACCGATTTTTCAAATTCCTTCAACTTTTGAATCACGTTTTTTTCTTCGTCCGTCTTGTTCCGCCTTTTTTTGAGCAGGAACGCCTGATTGCGGATTTTGTTTGCAATCACGTGAGAGGCGATGTCGGTTTTGCAATATTCGTACTGCCTTTTCCGCAGCATAACGTTTCCTTCGGCCTTTGACGGAAGAATCTTCGTAACACGCAGATTCGGCGACATCAGCACAATGTTGAATCCGAATTTGCCCGCCCGCTCCAAAAGCCCGGACGTAATGCAAAAATCGCCGCACACAAAAAGAACGAACAGCCGGTAGCACGTTGACTGATGCTTTGTTTTTCCGTTTTCGTCGGAAATCAAAAGGTTGTCGTTCTTAAAACTGATTTTTTCGCCCCGGCTCGTAAACACAAACACAATCTGCTTGCATTCAAAATCACGCGTGCTCATCATCTAACTACCTCCGCGGTATGCTTTCGGTGCAAGCGGGCGGTCGCAGAAGTCGTTGTAAATGCAGCGGCGGCATTTTGCTGCGGAAGATGGAATATACGCCGCCGGCTCAAAAAACTGCATCCGCCCGTTCGTCTCCTTGAATTTTCTGAACAGTTCGGGATTTTCTTCGGGAAGTTTCTGCGGATACACTTTGTTGTCGTCGCTCGAATAAAAACGAATTTGGCGCACATCGTAGCCCATTTCCCGCAGGCCCACGCATTGGGCATACAACTGGAAAATGTAGCCGTCGTAAATCGTTTCGATGTGCTTTTTCCGCTCCGTCAAAAGTCCTTTTTCCGTATCGAAAATGTCGATTTTTCCGCACAAGTTGTACTCGTCGGAATACACATCAATTCCCTGCAAAATGCTTTTGTGATTTGAATATCTGTGAGCGTCAATCGCCTCGTGCGCCGCCTTTCCGTCAAGCTGGGAAGAACCGTAATACAGCCGCTCGTCCAACGCACCGTACAGCTGATGATAATAAATCGAAAGCGGACAAAAAACAAAATCGTTCAGATAGGTGATTTTCAGGTATAGTTCCATTATCAATTTTCGTCAGCAAGAGCATCAAGCAAACGTTCAGAGTCCGTAGCTGATTCACTTTCAGGAAGCGCATCCACTTTTGAAAGCTGTTTTTCAATTGCACGGGAACGCACTTCGGCAGCGTCGATTGTGTTTGAGGCTTCCGCAAGTTTCTTTTTCGTCTTTGCGAGAACATCGCCGAACTTGCCGAATTCCGACTTGACCGCTCCCAGCAAATCCCATACTTTTGACGTTTCTTTTTGAATTGCAAGCGTTCGGAAACCCATTTGCAGGCTGTTAAGAAATGCGCCGAGCGTCGTCGGACCTGCAATCGTTACTTTGAAGTCGTCCTGAATCTGCTGGAACAATCCGGGAATGCGCATCACTTCTGCAAACAATCCTTCAAACGGAAGGAACATCAGCCCGAAATCCGTAGTGTACGGAACTTCGATGTACTTTTCCTTAATATCCTTTGCCATCTTTTTGATGTCCGCAACAAGCGCCTTTTTCTGGGCTTCAATTTCGTCCTTGTTCGCAGCTTCGTAAGCCAAACTGAGCTTGTCCCAAACGGCCGCAGGATATTTTGAATCGATAGGCAAAAGCACGTATTCCTCGTCCGCCGTCTTTGACGGAATCTTTACTGCGAATTCAACAACTTTTTTAGCGTTGTGCGGATTTGGATGGGCGTTCTTTACAAACTGCTCCGGCGAAAGCATCTGGGCAAGCAGCGCCTCAAGCTGAACTTCGCCCATGCCTCCGGCAGTTTTCACGTTTGTCAGCGCGCGCTTTAATCCGCCGACATCGCTTGCAAGATTCTGCATTTCGCCAAGACCTTTCTGAACGGCTTCAAGCTGCTTCTGCACAACCTGAAACGAGCCGGCCAGCCGCTTTTCCAATGTGGACTGAAGCTTTTCATCGACGGTAACGCGCATTTCTTCAAGTTTCTTTTCGTTGCTTTCCTGCATGGATTTCAAGCTTGTCTGGACAGTCTGCTGCTGATGATTCAGGGTGTCCTGCGTTGTCTTTGTCAGCACATCAAGACGCTGCGACAACGTTTCCATGAATTTTGTAAGGCTGTTTGTCATAGATTCTTGGGTGTTCTTTGTCAATGCGTCAAATTTCCCATTAATTGAATCCTGAAACTTCATCAGCGTTTCCATATTTTCTTTGCGGGCTGCGGAAGTGGATTCAGACGTTTCCTTGCGGTTCCGTTCAAATTCATCCTTTAGATTTTTTTCGTAAGAATCAAGCTTTTGTTCATAAACGGCAAGCCTGTCAGAAATATTTCCCGAATCCGTATGACAACTTCTTCTGACAAGAACGATAGACAGCGCAATGCCAACTGACACTAAAACCGCAATAACCGAAAGAAAAATAATTGTTTCCATAATTCTTAAAACTCCCTTTTTCGTGCAATGACAGAATAGTTGGCTGGCATTGCACGATGCTTTTTATTTCACATATTCCTTTTCCTGCACGAACGCGAACCAGTCGGCGTTGGAAATGTTTTCTATATAGCCTTTTTCGTTCAGGTTGAAGTTGTTTTTCAGCAGGTACAAGCCTTTCATCGCGATGTGGTATGCTCCGTTGGCGTCGGCATCGATTGGAAGTTTTGCGTTTTTGCCAAGTGCGGCTTCTTTGCGGCTGTCAAAGAACGTTCCGTCGTCGGCTTTTACCGGAGAAATGATATAGTCTTCTGCGGTATGTGCATTTGAGTTACGCATTTGCAGAATAAGTTTGAAATTAAAAAGGAGCGAATCCCAAAAATGCGCAACATCGCTCGCCGGTTTTTCATTCTGCTTCAAATCCGCGCCAATTTCCATAATCAAATCAAGCACGTTTTCGCCGTTGTCAAACGGAATTCCCGCCTGCCCGAAAATCGCTTTTAATTCTTCCGTCGGCAGCACATCTGAATGCGACTTCGACTGTGGCGAATACACAATCCGTTTGCCGTTTGAAAAGACAGTCCATCTTGTTCTGGACATTTCTGCTTTCCCCTTTCCGTCGAAATTCTTGTAGTCAAACGTAAACGCAAAAGACTTGGTTTCTGCATCGTAGCGAATTTCGTTAAATTTTGAAAAGAAATCGCGTTTTTTGTGGACATTTGTCAAATCGCGGAAATTCAGCAAGTCCGCAAATCCTGTTTTCGGGTCGATTTTTGACGTGTATGCCGCCGGAACATAAAAAAGCCACCCGCTCTGTTTTTTAACATCGCCCACATTCGCAGATTTGTCGGTAAGTTGATACGCGTTCAGAACGCCGCCCGGCTCAGTCGCCGCCGTGTCCTTGAACACAAGGTAATTCAGTTTTTCGATAAGCATATTCTCAAACTTTTGATACACTTGCCGCTCCACCGCAAACCGCCCGCGTTTAAAGCCGAAGTTCAAATCTTCCATTACGACAATTGCATTATGCTCTACCATCAGTTTTGCAATCTCGTGAACGATATTTGAAAGGTAGCCTTCCTTCAGTTCCTTGATGTTGCCGATTGTCTGCCAATTTTTACGGGCCTTGTCGCGGTCGCCTTCTTTTTGGACAAGTTTTTCCTGATAGTTCACGCAAACCGTTTTGTCGTTGCGGACTTGTTCCACCAGATTCAGCGTTTTTTGCAGTTCAATCTCGCCGTTCTGATTTATAAGCGAAAGATAAATAAGATGACGCTCGCCGCGGTCAAGCCCGATGATTTTTACATCGGGATTTTCGCGAAGATAGTCCAGCACTTTTTGATTGAATTTTTTGCCGGTGATTTCGGGTGCTTTGAAATTCATTGTAATCGGACAGTGGAACAAATACGTGTCCTGAGTAAAATGCCTGTCTTTTGTGAGTGTATGGGTTGCTTCCTTGCAGATAACCGTTCCGCCGTCAAGCAATTTTTGCGCCTCGTCGGAAACAGAATCCCGTTTCTTGTTCTTGAATTGATAGATTTCCTGATAGATTTCTTCCGGGATTGATTTTCCGTCTGCTGTCGTCCTGTTCACAAGGACAGAGCCTTTTTCGTGCCTGATTTCTTTTACATTTTCGTTTTTCGGACGGAAAAACAGTTCCGCCTCTCCATTCAGCTTGAGGCAGACGTCTCGCAGATTTTCTTCGCTGAACAGATTTTCCCAGTACAGCGTGTGGAGATTTTTCTTTCCCGTCGATTTTTCGGCAAAATCCTTGTTGTAAATCTGAAACAGATAGAGTTTGCCGGAATCGATAAAATTTTGAATCTTGAATTCTTCTACATTTACAAACCAAATTTTATAAAGAAGAAGATTTATTGCTGTATAGAATTGATCTACTTGCCGAAATTGCGAACAATCTCCTAGCGTTGAATAATCATAAACACTTGTGCTTTTGTAGGATTTCATAAAATTCATACAAAATGCAATCCATTCTTTTACGGCAGAATTATATCCAGTTGCATCTCCGGTATTTCTTAAATAATCAATTTGGAATTTTTTCTTTCCATTATAAAGTGTGTTATTCAAATCAAAAACCGTTTTTGAAATTGTGAGCGGTTTAAAAAAACTGCCATTTTCCAAAATGAAATCTTCAGAAGAAGATTCAAAATGTTTTTTTACATCGTTAAGTTGAGTAGAACATTTTGGAATCATAG
>CAMWPF010000154.1 GCA_947176045.1 uncultured Treponema sp.
GTCCAGACCTGCTCTGCCGCAAGCGTTTCGCTGGAGACAAAGTCCGCGAACAGCGCGAGCGCCGCACGCAGCTCCTCGTCTCCGCTGACGGACAGCTTGATGCGGTCGGTTACTGCAAGCCCCGTCTCCTTGCGCAGGTTCTGGATGCCGCGGATCAGGTCGCGGACGTAGCCTTCCTTTCTTAGCTCGTCGGTGATGCGCGCGTCCAGTCCGACGGTGAGCGTGCCGTCGTTGAGCACCTTCAGGCCGTCCTTTTCAAAGCGCTCGACAAGGATCTTGTCCTTGTCGAGTTCCACGGCGCTTCCTTCGATGTCGATGGAAAGCGTGGCGCCGTCAAGCAGCGACTGGATTTCGTCCTGTCCGAGCCCCTGAATTTTATCGGCGGCCTTCTTCATGAGCGGGCCAAGCTCCTTTCCGAGGACGCGGAAGTTCGCCTTCGCCTTGTATTCGACCAGCTCGTCCTCCCGCTCGTGGAAGATCACCTTCTTGACGTTCAGCTCCTCGCGGATGGAATCCTCCATTTCCGCAAGCGCCTGCTTTTCTTCCGCGTCGCGCGTTACAAGCGCTACGCTCGCAAGCGGCTGGCGGTTCTTGAGGTTGAACTGGTTGCGCAGGCTGCGTCCGGTAGAGACCGCCCGCTGCACGGCCGCCATCTTGAATTCCAGCCGCTCGTTGCGCCATGCCTTCTTGCAGGCGGGATAGTCCGACAGATGGACGGATTCCGGGTCGGAGCCGTTCTTGAGGTTCTGCCACATGGCCTCCGTGATGAACGGAATGACCGGCGCCGCAATCTGGCAGAATGTCTTGAGCGCGCAGTACAGCGCTTCGTACGCCTCCGTCTTGTCGGCGTCGTTCCCGCTCTTCCAAAAGCGGCGGCGGGAGCGGCGGATGTACCAGTTGTTCATTTCATCGATGAATCGGACGATCGGATCGATCGCCGCGGAAAGGTCGTAGTCGTCCATCGCCGCCGTAACGTCCATGACCAGCTTCTGCGTCAGGGACAGCAGCCACGCGTCGAGCGGATTGACCGGCCGCCGGCCTTCAAACAGCACGCCCGCCGGCTGCACGCCGTCGATGTTCGCGTAGGTGACGAAGAAGCTGTAGCTGTTCCACAGCGGCAGGATGATGCTTTTGATGACGTCGCGCACTCCGTCGTCGCTGTAGCGCAGGTCGTCTGCCTTGACGACCGCCGAATGGATGAGGAACAGGCGGAGCGCGTCTGCGCCGAACTGGTTGATCGCTTCGACCGGGTCGGTGTAGTTCCGCAGGCTTTTCGACATCTTCCTGCCGTCCGACGCCAGCACCAGTCCGTTGACGATGCAGTTCTTGAACGCCGGCTTGTCGAACAGGTTCGCCGCAAGGACGGTCAGCGTGTAGAACCAGCCGCGCGTCTGGTCAAGCCCCTCGGAAATGAAGTCCGCCGGAAAGTGGCTTTCAAAATACTCCTTGTTTTCAAACGGATAATGGTTCTGCGCGTACGGCATGGAGCCGGACTCAAACCAGCAGTCCAGCACTTCCGGCACGCGGCGCATGGTTCCTCCGCATTTCTTGCACGGAATGGTGATCTTGTCGACGAACTGCTTGTGCAGGTCGTCTGGATGGACGCCGGACAAGTCCTGAAGCTCCGCGCGGGAGCCGACGCAGAGCGCCTCGCCGCAGCTGCATTTCCAGATGGGAATCGGATTGCCCCAGTAGCGGTTGCGGCTGATCGCCCAGTCGCGCGCACCGGCAAGCCATTTTCCGAACCGCCCCTCCTTGATGTGCGCCGGCTGCCACTTGATGCGGCTGTTCGCGCGCAGGAGCCGTCCGCGCTCGTCGGCGACTTTGACGAACCAGCTGCCGATGCCGCGGTAGATGAGCGGGGAGCCGCACCGCCAGCAGTGCGGGTAGGAGTGGACAATCTGACCGCGCCTTACAAGCGTTCCTTCCTTTTTGAGGCGGTCTATGATGTCCTTGTCACAGTCCTTGACGAAGCGCCCCTCGTAGTCGGACACTTCCTTCGTGAATCGGCACTCCGCATCCATCGGCTCCACCGCTGGAATTCCTGTTCCCTTGAATACCTTGCTGTCTTCCTCGCCGAACGCCGGAGCGAGGTGGACGATGCCCGTTCCGTCCTCCGTGGACACGTAGTCCGCGTTGAACATTCTGAAGGCGCCGTCCGAGCCGTCTTCCTGCACGGAAAGTTCCTTGAAGTAGGGGAACAGCGGCTCGTAGCGCGCGCCGAGGAACTGCGCGCCCGTGCGTTCGTATATGATTTCGTATTCGCCTTCGTCCTTGTAGTAGGCGGAGAGGCGCGCCTTCGCGAGGATGTAGCAGTCGCCGGACTCCGCGTCGCGGATCTTCACGTACTCGATTTCCGGCCCCATGCACAGCCCTTCGTTTGACGGCAGCGTCCACGGCGTCGTCGTCCATGCGAGGAAGTAGGTGCTTCCGTTCGCGATGTCGGGATCGTCGAAGGCGTCCGGCCCCTTGGTGATTTTGAACCGTATGGTGACGGCGGGATCGGCACGGTCCTTGTAGCCCTGCGCCAGTTCATGATTGGAGAGGACGGTGGAGCAGCGCGGACAGTACGGCAGGATGTACTTTCCTTCGTAGATCATGCCTTTCTCCCACAGCGCCTTGACGACCCACCAGATGGATTCCATGTAGTCCGGACTCATCGTCTTGTAGTCGTTGTCGAAGTCGACCCAGCGCCCCATGCGCGTGATGGTCTTGCGCCATTCCGCCGTATAGCGCAGGACGGAGGCGCGGCAGGCGTCGTTGAACCGTTCGACGCCGTACGTTTCGATTTCGTGCTTGGAGTTCAGCCCCAGCTCCTTCTCGATGAGGTTTTCGACGGGAAGCCCGTGGCAGTCCCAGCCGAACCGCCGCTCGACTTTCTTGCCCTTCATCGTCTGGTAGCGCGGAATGATGTCCTTGATGGTGGACGGAATGAAATGTCCGAAGTGCGGAAGCCCGGTGGCGAACGGAGGTCCGTCGTAGAAGGTGAATTCCTCCGCGCCGTTGCGCCGGGCGACTGATTTTTTGAAAATATCATTCTGTTCCCAATAGGCGAGGATTTCTTCTTCCTGCTTCGGAAAGTCTGCTTTCGGATTGACTGGCGTATACATAGTGCGAATTTTTACATAACCTCCATGACGAAAGACGATACGCCGATTATGGCATATTTGCGCAAAAGATTCTACTCATTTCCCCCTCTGCGCCCCGTCCTGCCGGGTGTGGCGCGCGGCGTCTTCCAGCGCCTCCCCCGCAAGCGTCTTGAATGGCAGCCGCCCGCCGCATTCATCTGGGCGCTCCCGGTTTCTGAGCCATGCGGCATACGGAAGCACGGCGGTTTCCGCCGGACTGAGCTCCTGTTCGGGGCCTCCCGCCTGAAATTCCGAAGCGTCGTCGGCAAGCGCGCCGGCGAACGCGCGGAAGTCGGCGCCGCTCCACTGCTCCTTTTTTGGGGGGAGGGGCGGCCTGCGCTCCGCTTCTGCTGCCGGAAGGAGCAGGCGCAGTCCGCCTTCCATGCGCAGCTCCAATCCGCTTTCAGAAGCCCACTGCTCGAACGAGCGGCGGTAGGAGTCCAGGACGGGCGTTGTTTTCCGCGCCGCGCCCTGTTCCTGGCTGCCGCCGTCTGCCTCCCCGCAGTCCAGCAGCTCCGTCCTGAACAGGAGCGAGCAGAACGACGTTTCCGCCGGACGGAGCCTTGTCTGGGCGGCGCCGTACACGTCGTCGAGGTACGTTCCGCGCGCATACGCCCGTCCGCCGATGTATGAGAAGTCCGCGCCGGCCACGACGATTTTTGAAAATCCCGCCTTGAGCGCGAAGTCTGCCGCGGCGATGGCGACCGTTCCCGCGCCGGCGCGAAGGGGGAGCAGCCGCGCCGTCCCGCCGCTCCCGTCGGCATGCTGCTCCGCATAGCGCGCGAGCGGATGCCCCGTGCTGGCGAGGACTGCCGCGCAGCCGCTTTGCATGATCTTTCGCAGCGCCGCAGGATTTCCGCACACGTCGAATACGAACAGCGCGCCGGAATCCGGCCGCGACATGAAGTGGGCGCGGGAAATCGGCTGTCCGTCGATGGAAACGACGGCGTCGCACCTGATGTTCCGCCGCTGCAGCGCGCGGTAGGCGGTGTCGGTCGCAATGACAACGAATTCGTCGCGCCGTTCGGTAATCTGCCGCGCCGCGTCGTCCAAAGACGGGCCTGCCGCCGCGATGACGGCGGTCTTTTCCGTCGGAAACGAAATGTCCGTTCCGGCGGGCGCCGCCTCGAGGTTCTTGAGGATGTTGTGCTGCCACAGCCGCCCGAAATGCGCCTGTACGGAAAAGTCCGCTGAAATGCCGGCAAGGGCGCGGCGCACCGCCTCCCTGACTTTTCCTGCTGCGTCCGGCGCTTCCGCCGTCCAGCTGCGGAGCTCAAGGAACTGGAAGGACGGACGGACTGCCGGAAGATACTGCTCCTTCAGCGCGTATTCGGCTTCTTCGCAGGGAAGCAGGAGGACGCGCGGATCTTGGAGCAGCTCCCGGACTGCCGGAAGGCGCCCTGCCAGAAACGCGATGTCGTCGCGGCTGTATTCTGCGACGAGGATGCGCGCCTGCGGAAACCGCCGGGCGAGCGCGCGGACATGGTAGCCGCCGCCCATTCCGGCGACAAGGAGGACGTCGCCCGCCTGTGCGGCTTCGGCGAACCGCTCGGCCTCGCGTTCGGGCGCATAGCGCGAGCAGGCGGGGCTTCCGCTTCGGAATACAGGAACGGGAAG
>CAMWPF010000155.1 GCA_947176045.1 uncultured Treponema sp.
GTCAAAAGAAGACTTGACTGCCTGCGTGAAGAACATCATCAAGAAATACTATGACTTCGCCTGCGAAATCAATGACAAAAATTCATCCGGACGGGCGGTGGGAACCCAGGAGGAAATTGCAAGCCAGCTGACAGACCTCATGAAGGAATACGACAAGTTTATATCCGCACTTTTATCAAGTTCCGGACATGACGACGAAGGCAACTACTATGAAACGCGAGGCGCATTGGTATCACTCTTTAGTGGAGATGGAGCGTCTGAGGACTTCCATTTCAATGCAAAGCTCGACCTCACAGATATCGGCGTGAACGACGCGATGGATGCATATATTGATGGCATCAACAATATTCGAGAGATCTCGAAAGATGAAAACGACGACTGGGAGCCGGAAACCAGAGCCACTTTCTTTGGCAGCAGCTATGAATCTGCAAATGCATTCCTCAACATTGCTGACAAGTATGTTTCAGTTCCAAAACTATATGCGCTTGCAACGTTCGACGTCAATAAAGACGATGCATCAAACTATGCCTCCAGCTCTGCAAAAGTCAATATAGAAATGGAAGCAGACGACATCAACGAACTAATTCCTGAATTATTCAAGACGTACAACAACACCATTGAGCATACGTATATTCCCGACTCCACAAACCTTCCAGTTGTGACAGTCAAGCCGTTCATCAACCTTGACGCAGCCGCTGCCATGACAAAGACGAACTACAATACTTTCATCGAAATGCTGGAACAACTTCCAAGCTGGAACAGCAACGCCTATGATAGGGATCCCGACAACTACGACGTGCAGTACCGTCAGAACGTCAAAGCCTACGTCGAAGAATACCAATCAAAGATAACAAAATCATTTTTGTGCAAGCCTGAGCATGGGATTTCCGCTACCGTCATGAACAGCGAAGACGTTCCAGGCGGCATCATCACCGTTATAATCAGTGCCGACTATGACTTTGCAACGCTTTTCACAAACATAATCGCACCTGCACCAAGCTCAAGTCTGATTGACGCCGCGAAAGAGCTGGGCGTCACTGCATCCGTAACC
Organism: uncultured Treponema sp.; assembly: GCA_947176045.1. Lineage (GTDB taxonomy): Bacteria > Spirochaetota > Spirochaetia > Treponematales > Treponemataceae > Treponema_D. The sequence continues at coordinate 1,052 of CAMWPF010000155.1, forward strand.
GTCACCGACTACAACGGAAATCAGACGTTCTCGCTGTCCGGCATCGACAACATCGCCGCCATCATAGAAGACATCGTAGAAAACTTCGGCAACATCATCCAGTAGCAAATACAACGCTGAACAATGGCACGCAGACTTGTTCTGGGCGCGCTTCTTGCGGCGCTTCACGCGGAATTTTTGTTCCCGCAGGAACCGTCCGCATGGATTTCTGCCATGGACATCCTCCACATTGGAGGCGGGGAAATCGGCGCCGCCGTTGCGGGCGCAGAATTGGACGGTGCCGCCGGCTTCTCCGTGTCCGCGCTCAGAAGCGCGTCCTCCATCGACGGACTGCGCTTTTCGGCGGAGGCAGTCTCCGCCGCAGTCCATTTTCCCATAAGGGACGCACGCGTGTCCGCACGGATTTCTGCCGCGTCGCTCCATGACATAGACATCTGCAATACGGCATCGTTCGAATCGGCCGGCATCGTCGCGGCGGGCGTTTCTGCGAAGGTTCCGATTCTTGGCGGGACGGCATCGATTTCTCCGTTCTTCACGGCAGGACGGATGAGCGCGGCGGGCGGCAAGGCATACGGATTCAAGGCGGTGCCGGAATTCCCCTCGTTCTTCCTATTCGGCGCGTCTGCGGCAGTTCCCGCGCTCACAGTCCTGCTACAAGCAGGGCTGTCCGGCATTTCCGTACGTTCCGAAGCGGAGTCAGGCATCGATTCGTCCGGCTTCCAAAAACAGTTCTTGCTGCTGTTCAGCGGCCGGATCAGCGTAGGAACGACGCACGCCTCATGGTGGAGCGGCGCATTCTACACTGACGGCAAGGCGGAGGCGCGGACGAAGCGCGGCGATGCGGCTATTTTTGCCGAAGACAGATTCCTCGTCCTCGGAACGGGCGCGAAACTTGCGTCCGGCGGCACTCGCTTCTTCTGGTCGGCGGGGCTACATTTCCTGTATCTTCCGCTCGGATTCGCCGCGGTGGAATTCTCCTGTGACATCAAGCTGCTCTTTTCCGAAATGCACCAGAAATTCAATTATGCGTTCGACAGCGCAGGCGGCATGGGGCTGATGCTGCCGCGCATTTCGGGAGGAATCCGCTTCCTGAAAAACGGACGACTGTTCATCGACAAGGCGTTCTACGTTCCGTTGCGCTTCTCCGCGCCGTCCGCAGGCAAGGCAGGCGCGCTACCATCTGGTGCGGATGCGGCACAGCTTCTGGCCGCCGCGCTCCTTTCAGGACTTTCAGTCAGTATCAGAATCTAAGGAAGCCTGCGCCGCCGCCAGCCGCGCACGGCGTACTTTGCTCCGCGGCTCCCGTAGCCATTCGGCGCGGTTTGTGCTATAGTCCACGTATGTACGAAATTCGAGTGGAAGCCGGATTTGCCGCGGCGCACTTCCTGCGGGACTACAACGGCAAGTGCGAGAACCTGCACGGACACAACTACACAGTCCGCGCCCATGTCCGCGGCGGGAAGCTGGACTCAGGCGGAATGCTCATCGACTTCGCCCGGCTCAAGGCCGCGCTCCGGGCTGTCTGCAAGCGGCTCGACCACACGAACCTGAACGACATTCCCGAATTCGGTATGAATCCGTCCGCCGAACGGATCGCACGGTTCATCTACGACGGCGTCGCCGCAGAATTGGAGGAATCCTGCGCGGACGGCTTCCGCGGCGACGCACAAGACGGCGCCGCGCGCCTGTACGCCGTCGACGTATTCGAAACGGAGACGAGCCGCGCGCGCTACGTTCCGTTCCCCTGACTTCCACGCCCGCAGGCGCCCCATAATTTCACGGCGCGCTTCTTGTGAAACGGCAGGTTTGCTGTTAGAATGGAATTATGTCAACAACCGAACAGCTGGGCGTCCTGCTTCACAATTACACGCTCAAACAGGAATCCGCCTTTGTCGATTTGAGGGAATTCTGCGACTACCTGCGGAAGTACGCCGCGCGATATCTGGAAGAGCAGCCAGACCTGCTTCCCTTCGTTGAAATCACCGAAGCCTCGCTGCTCGAAGAGCTGAAAGATCTCGCCGCACGCCGGGAAGTGTACATTCAAGGAACGGTTGCCGGAAAGACATCGTTCATCGGAATTTCCTATTACTCGACATATTTTGCAAAACGCTACAAGGACATCCTCCTGAATCCGGCGATCCCCTTCCCCGTGCTGGGAGACCTGCCGAAGCAGCTGCCGCCCGACGTGCTGGAAAAGCAGAACGCCTCGGCGGTGATTCCGCTGTTCAACCGGAACCAGGACACAGAATCGCAGCAGCTGTACATCCTCAAGCTTCCGCGCGACGTTCCGGCGGTCCTGTTTCCGGCGTGCGTGCCGGTCGAATTCCTTGTCCGCGCCGCGATGATCAAAATCCGCCGGATGCTCAAAAAGGACGAATTCCATGATTATTTTCAAAAGAAGCTGCGCGTCGCAAATCCACGCAAGGAAATGATGTCGCAGAATTTCTTTTCAAAATTCGTCCAGTTCCCCGATTCGGAGGACTTTCAGTGCTCCCTAGAAGGCGACTCATTATACTTCTGGACGCAGCTCTGCTACTTCATCCGGCAGGATTTTGAAAAAGTCAAGGACCGCGTTTCTGAGGACACGAACATCCTGCAGGCGGTCTCCATTTCGGAAATCTGGATGGCATCAATCAAGGAGTCGGCGCTGAAGGCGCAGGCGAAGGCGAAGGCGCTCGCCGAACTGGAAGCCGCGCTCGCCCGCCCGCCGTACTTCTTTTCAATGGACGGAATCCTCAAGTTCACCGACTCGAAGGGCGCCCTGCTGTACGGACAGTTCAGCGAGGAGGACTTGAAGGCGGCGCTGGAAAAATTCACGACGGAATCCGACGGCCAGAACCTTCCGAAGCTGCTCGTCCTCAAAATTGAAGGCGGAACGCGCTATTTCATCTATAAATCGAAAGTCTTTCCGCTGATCGTCAGGCTTGCGAACGAAGCCCATTCCACCGTAGAAAAGCGCCTCATCGACCGCTGGTACGCCGCGATGAGCAGCTTCCAGAAGCTTCCCGAAATGACTGACGAAAAGGTGTTTGAAGAGACGCTGAAGAAGGAAGTCCGCACCGTTTCGCCGATCCTCCACGCGCTCCTCACTTCGACATTCCTGATGCCCCTGCACTACGAGCTTGGCAGCACGCAGGACATCGGAAATTTCCATCTTTTTTCCGGCGGAAAGCTCCTGCCGTACAGCGAGCTGCTCATGCTCAGAAGCCATTCTGTTTTGAGCGCCGTCAGGCTGCGGCTTCCGTTCTGGCATTCCATTCCGCCTTTGGTATGGATTGCCGCGCTGCTCTTCGGAAAGGGCGGCGCGAATCAGACGAAGAAAAGCAGTCCGGCAGCCAAAAAGGACGTGCCGGAGGAAATGCTCCGCCCGTCGGAACACCACCGCTCAAAACGGGAGGCGCTGTCCGAATCGGCGAAGCTGATTGCAGAGGAGCTGGTTCCGCCCGGCTCAACCATCGACCGGGAGCTTGATTCGTATCTGAACCAATGGAACAAGCTGATTACAAAGGAAGCGAACCGCCAGCTGACCGACGATGTGAATTCGCTCATCCGCGACTATATGCGCAAGGTCATCCGGACGGTTTCCACAAAGACGTTCTCGCTGGACCGCGTCCAAAGCCTTGCGCGTACGCTCGTCCATACGCCGAATATGCGGAAAATCAAGGAAGAGGACGCGCTGTATATGTA
>CAMWPF010000156.1 GCA_947176045.1 uncultured Treponema sp.
ACATTGTATTCGCACTGTATTTGTTTTTGTTCAAAAGGAGTCTTTATGAAGAAGATGTTCGGCGCTGTGCTTGCGGCGGTGGTCGCAATGCAGGCGGTGTCTGCGGCGGGGCGGTTCGCCGTCGGCGCGAAGGGATTGTTCCAGCTTAATGTAGGAACTGTTCTTTCCGACTTTGCTGACGGCGTATATTATTCGGAGAAGGTTCTTCCAGGCGGGGGCGGCGGCATTTTCGCGCGCGCCAACGTCTTCAAGGGGCTTGGAATCCAGCTTGAGGCGCTGTTCACCGGGAACAACGGAGTAAAAGGCAAGTATGAATCTTCGGGTGGAAATGCCGTAGAAACTGTTTCCTATGTCGCGCTCGACATTCCACTGCTTGCGGTCTACGACTTCAATGTGGGACCGGTCGTCCTGACGCCGTTCCTCGGCCCGAATTTTTCAATTCCGCTGGGAGATGCGAAATCGAAGAGCAAGGCTTCTGGTAAATCCGTGGATTCTGATATGCCCATTGCAATCCGCTGCATTCCCGGCATCGCGTTCGGACTTGCGGCAGGATTTCCGGTCGGGCCGGGCGCGGTTGTCGCGGAAATGCGCTACCTCCACGACTTCACGCCGCTTTCCATTGGTGAAAATGGCGTCCATGTCGATATTGCCACGCGCGGCGCGCTCAGTATTTCAGCTGGCTGGCAGTTCATGTTTTAAATGTACGGCTGCGCTCCGTCCTTCAGGGCGCTGCAATAGAGCGGGCTCGTTTCTGCCGGTTCCGTCCGGCGAAAGCGGATCCGCAGCAGTCAAAAGCCGCCCGCCGTTTCCGGCGGGCGGCTTTGTTTTTTTTCGGGGCGTCCGTCTGGAGGTCGTCTGTCTGCGGCGTGCGGCTCAACGGCGTGCGGCGGGAATCTCCTGCGCGCCGGGAGGAGGCGCGTCTTGCGCCGTTCCGCTTCCGGACGGATGCGCCCGGAATACGTCCGCAATTCCGCTGAGGATGGAGACTTCCCTTGGTGCCAGCCCTGCGAGGATGCGTTCCGCCGCTCGTTCTTCGGTGCGTCTCGTCTCGTCCTGCTCGCCTGTTACAAGGTATTCGACCGAAACGTTCAGCGCCTTCGCGATTTTGACGGCGACGTCTGCGGGCGGAATGTTCCCCTTCTCCCGCAGGTAGTTGTCGAGCGTGCGCTTGCTGATTCCTGCCGCCGCCGCAAGCTCCTTCACAAGGATGTCCTGATACAGCAGCTCCGCCTTCAGATTTTCCCTGAATCCCATGCCGTCATAATACGTTGAAATGCGTAATCATATCTTGACAGTTGTCTTAATAACGTATAATATTGCGCCGTATTTGTTTGATGTGCGTAATTAGCGCACGAAAAGGAGTTTGTATGAAGAAGATTCTTGTCGCCGTGCTTGCAGCGGCGGTCGCAGCGGCGTCCGTATCCGCGGAGGGGCGGTTCGTTGTCGGCGCGAAGGGGATGTTCCAGCTCAATGCGGGAACGGTCGTAGCCGATGATTTTGATTTTGATGATGTTTCACAGAAGGTGCTTCCGGGCGGAGGCGGCGGCATTTTCGCGCGCGTCAACGTCTTCAAGGGGCTTGGAATCCAGCTTGAGGCGCTGTTCACCGGGAACAACGGAGTGAAACAAGAATGGGAAATTGACGGAGCTGTCGCCACGCAGTCAGTATCCTACACCGCGCTCGACATTCCGCTGCTCGTAACATGGGACTTCAATCTGGGGCCGGTCATCCTGACTCCGTTCCTCGGGCCGAACTTTTCAATTCCGCTGGGCGATGCGAAAGTTAAAAGCGAGTATGACGGCAAATCCTTTGATTCGGATATATCCGTTTCGAGCCATTTCATTCCCGGCATCGCGTTCGGACTTGCTGCAGGATTCCCGGTCGGGCCGGGCGCGATCGTTACGGAAGTGCGCTACCTCCACGACTTCACGCCGCTTTCCGTTTCCGCCGATGGTGAGGACGGTGATTATGATGTCGATGTCGCCACGCGCGGCGCGTTCGGCATTTCGATCGGCTGGCAGTTCATGTTTTAAATGTACGGCTGCGCGCCGTCCTCCAGGGCGCAGCAATAGAGCGGACGCGCTTCTGCCGGTTCTGTCCGGCGCGCGTCCGCTTTTTTTTGCGGTGCGTCCTTCCGTGCAGGACTGGCGGACGCCTCCAGCTTGGCGCGCTCCGAAAGCGGCTGGTTTTCCCCTCTCCTGAAAATGCCGCAAATGGACAAACCCCCTGTTTTCCTGTACTATGGAGCAATCATAACGGAACATCCGGGTCACAGAGGTCTGTATGCTTACATTGAAATTCGGCGGCACGTCGATGGGAAGCGCGGAGCGCATCCTCGGTTCGGCGGACATCATCATCAGGCGCGCGGAAGAGGACCGCCTCAGCGTCATCGCTTCGGCTGTCGCCGGCGTTTCCAACGGACTTCAGGCGAGCATAGACGCGTGCGTCGCGGGCGCTCCGGCGGAGCAGTTCTCCGCGAAGCTGCGGGCGCAGCATTCGGAACTGTGCGCCGACTTGCAGTCGAAGCTCGCCGGATTCGACGCGGCGGCCGTCATGCAGGAGCTGGAGCCGCTGTTCGCCGAATATGAGAAGCTGCTGTCCGGCTGCGTTGCGTTCGGGGAATGCCCGGACACCGTCTGCTGCCGCATCATGGGCATGGGCGAGCTGCTTTCGACGCCGGTTCTGGCGGCAGTCCTCCGCGCGAAGCGCCAGGACGCCGTCCTTTTGGATTCGCGGAAGTTCATCTTCACGACGGGCTGCCAGGGCGAGGGCGACCCGGACTATGGGCGCAGCGCGGAGGCGCTCCGTCCGTACCGCGACGGCGGCGCTCTGGCGCAGGCGCGGATTCTGGTCTTTCAGGGATTCATCTGCTCATGGATCGGAGGAACGGGGCGGGAGCCGGCGGCGGGACTGCTGGGCAGGAACGGCTCGGACTTTTCCGCCGCAATCGTCGGCTCGTGCCTCGGCGCGTCGCGGGTGGAATTCTGGACGGACGTGGACGGCGTCTTTTCCGCCGACCCGCGGATCGTCAGGGACGCGCTGCTCGTGGACGACATGAGCTACGAGGAGGCGATGGAGCTTGCATTCTTCGGCTCGAAGGTCCTGCATCCGAAGACGCTCGCGCCGCTTGCCGCGAAGGGCATCGAGGCGTGGAGCCTGAACAGCCATAATCCGTCCGCGCGCGGGACGCGCATCGGGCGCGGGCCGTTTCCGGGGCGGGAGGGGCGCACCATCTGCGGCATCTCCTGCCTCAAGCGCGTCGCCATGGTGAGCGTCGGCGGAACGGGAATGCGCGGCCGTTCGGGAATGGCGAGCCGCATCTTCGCCGCTGTTTCCGGCGCGCAGATTTCCGTCCTTCTGATCACGCAGTCGTCCTCCGAATACACGATTTCGTTCTGCGTCCGCGATTCGGAGGCGGCGCGCGTGCAGGACGTCCTCAAGAAGGAGCTGGAGCTGGAAATCCATGACGGGCTCATCGATCCGATCGACGTGCGGTCTGGCTGCGCGATTGTCTCGGTCGTCGGCGACGGCATGATTGCAAACCGCGGAATCGCCGCGAAATTCTTCGGCGCGATCTCCTCGCAGGACATCAACGTCGTCGCCATCGCGCAAGGCTCGTCGGAGCGCTGCATTTCCTGCGTCATCGGCGGCGAATGCAGCGACACGGCGGTGCGCGCCGTCCACGCATTCTTCTTCAACACGGCGCAGACAATCGAAGTGTTCGTGTTCGGCGCGGGAACAATCGGCGGCGCGCTGCTCGACCAAATCCGCGACCAGCAGCAGAAGCTGCGCTCCGCGAACATCGCGCTGAACGTCGTCGCCATCGCGAACGGACGGAAGATGCTTCTGGATGCCGCCGGGCTTCCGCTGGAGGACTGGCGCGCGGAATTGCAGAAGGCGGAGCGCGCCACGGATGTGGACGAAATCCTGCGGTTCGTGCGCGAGGTGAAGCCGCTCAACCCGGTCTTCGTGGACTGCACGGCCTCCTGCGACCTGCCGGAGCGCTATCTTGACATCATCAACGCGGGAATGTCTGTCGCGACGCCGAACAAGCGCGCCAATTCGATGAAGATGGAATTCTACCGCGATCTGCGCCGCGCCGCGAACAGGATGCACCGCCGCTTCCTCTATGAGACGAACGTAGGCGCGGGGCTTCCCATCATCGACACATTGCAGAACCTCTTCAAGAGCGGCGACCGGCTCATCGGATTTTCCGGCATCATGTCCGGCTCGCTTTCCTACATTTTCGGAAGGCTGGACGAGGGCGTTCCGTTCAGCAAGGCCGTCGCCGAGGCGAAGGAGCTTCGCTTCACCGAGCCTGACCCGCGGGACGACCTGAACGGCATGGACGTCGCGCGCAAGGCGCTCATCATCGCGCGCGAGGCCGGCTTCAGCATCGAGCTTGAGGACGTGCGCCTCGAACAGATCTTCCCGGAGGGATTCGACACGGGCGGAACGCCGGAGGAATTCATGGCGCGGCTGCCGGAGATCGACGGCTGGTTCGCCGGAAGGATCGCCGCGCTCAAGGCGCAGGGAAAGGTGCTGCGCATGGGCGCGTCCATCCGCGGCGGCGCGTGCAGCGTCGGAATGCTGGAAGTCGGCGCGGACGATCCGCTGTACGCGGTCAAGGGCGGCGAGAACGCGTTCGTCTTCCATACGGAGCGCTACCATCCGGTTCCGCTGACGGTGCGCGGATAAGGCGCGGGCGCGGAGGTTACGGCGGCGGGCTT
>CAMWPF010000157.1 GCA_947176045.1 uncultured Treponema sp.
GTCAAGGGCTACAGCCGGGTTTCGCTGGTGGTCAGCCGCGGCGTCGTCGTCGACAGCGTGGGAAGCTACGTCGGCAGGACTCTGGACGAGGTGCGCCTGCATTTGCAGACGGTTTTCGCCGGCTCCGCAAGGCCGCTGATTGTCCTGGGCGAGCCGTCGTACAAGGCGGACGTTTCCGAGGCGGGGACGATCCTTGCGCAGGATCCGCCGGAGGGCACGGACATTTCCGAGCCGGTCGTCGTGAAGCTGGTGGTCAGCCGCGGCCCGAGCTTTGAGAACACCCGCGTTCCGTCTCTTGCCGGAAAGTCCGTCATGGAGCTTTTGCAGCTGATTTCGACGGGGCGCATTGTCTACGACTGCACGGCGCGCGCTCCTGCGGACGGCGAGGTGCCGGGAACTGTCGTCGGGCAGTCGGCCGCCGCGGGCGAATTTGTCCGCAACTATGCGCGCGTGGGCGTGGAGCTTGCGCTGCCGTCCGGCGTCTACAACGACAATTTGTATGGAATCTTCTCCGCGTCGCTGACGGTCTATCCGTATCCGGTGCCGATGCGGCTGGACGTTGTTTCAGACGGCGCGACGACGACGCTTGCGAGCTTCCTGCATCCGGGCGGAAGCCTTGCCGTTCCGTATGCCGTTCCGAAAAATTCGACGCTGGTTCTTTTTGTCAACGGGAAGGAAGCGGCGAAAACGGCCGTCCACTGAACCGCCGGCGGTCTGGGAGCATTATATGGCATATCCGCTTATCTGCCTGACTTTGACCGGCAGGACGCTGCAGGAAAATGTTGAAACTGTCCGGAAGTACGCGAGCTGCATCGACATTGCCGAACTGCGCGTCGATTATTTGGACGAGGCCGAGCAGTTTTCAGCGCGGCGCTTTCCGGCGATGATTCCTGTGCCGTGCGTCCTCACCATCCGCCGGCGGGAAGACGGCGGCAAATTTGAAGGTACGGAATTTTCACGGACGACGCTGTTCGCGCGTTCGCTCGCCTATGCCGATTTGAATCCTTCCAAAAATTTCGCGTATGTCGATTTTGAGGAGGACTTCCATGTTCCGAACCTTCAGGATGCGGCGCTTGCGTTCGGAATTCGGATTATCCGGAGCTGCCATGACTTCAGGAATCCTGTCGTGAATGTCCGCGAACGGTGCAAGCGGATGTGCAGCACCCGCTTTGAGATTCCGAAAATCGCCTTTATGCCGAAGACGCTTTCCGACGTAACGCGCCTTTTCGCGGAGGCCGCGGAAATGACGGAATTCGACCACATTTTGTGCGCGATGGGAAATTTGGGCGTGCCGTCGCGGATTTTGGCGGGGCGGCTTCATTCGTATTTGACCTACGCCTCGCCGCCGGATATGGACGAAAATCTTGCAGGAGTCGGGCATCTGGATCCGGTGACGCTCAACGATCTGTACAATTTCAGGAACATCAATGAGAAGACGGAGCTGTGCGCGGTTACGGGCTTTCCGCTGAAGGTGACGTCCAGCCCGCTGATTCACAATTCTGGCTACCGCTTCCACAACATGAACCGGCTGTTCATTCCGCTCGCCTCCACGTCGATCGCCGAATCTCTGGAATTCGCGGACTTGCTGGGCATCCGCGGCATGGCGGTTACAGTTCCGTTCAAAGAGGATGTTTTGGAGCATCTGGAAAGCGTTGACGCGCAGGTCGGAGAAATCGGCGCCTGCAATACGATTGTCCGCGAGAACGGCGTCTGGGTCGGGCGCAATACGGACGCGTTGGGATTCCAGCGGGCGCTTTCTGAATTCATCGGAAAAAAGAAGCTGCACCGGCGGCGCGTCGCAATCATCGGCGCGGGGGGCGCGGCGCGGGCGGTGGCGTATGCCGTCAGGCACATGGGCGGACGCGCCTGCATCTTCAACCGGACGGCTTCCCATGCGAAGGCCGTCGCGGAACGGTTCGGCTTTGAGTACGCGCCGTTGGAAGAGGAGTCCGCGGCGGTCTTGGAGCGGTATTCCGACATCATCATTCAAACGACGAAGGTCGGCATGAATTCCAGCGGCGCCTCGTCGAAGGAAAACAATCCGATTTACTTCTACCAGTTCAAGGGAACGGAGCATCTGTTCGACATTGTGTACGATCCTGTCGTAACGCCGGTGATGGCTGCTGCTGCTGCTGCCGGCTGCAAGACGTGCAACGGGCTTTCCATGCTCAAATATCAGGGCTACAAGCAGTTCAACTATTTTACGGGAGTGGATTATGAAGGAGCTGACACAGAGTGAGCAGAAGGTTCTCGCCGCGCGTTCCGCAGTGGACGCGCTGGTTGAACGGGGGCTGATTTTCAGCGGAATGAAGATCGGGCTTGGAACCGGCTCGACGGCACTTCTGGCGGCGGAGCGAATTGCGGAGCTGCTTGCGGAGGGCGTCCTGAGCAACATCAAGGCGGTTGCGACGAGCTTTCAGACGGAGAATGCCTGCGCGGATTGGAACATTCCCGTGTATTCCTTCAAAGAGCGGTGCATCGGCGGCTGCCTGAATCTTGCGATTGACGGCGCTGATGAAATCGACCCGCACTGCAATTTGATAAAGGGCGGCGGCGCGGCGCTCCTGCGGGAGAAGATTGTCGCCTACAACGCTGAACAATTCGTCATCGTCGCAGATTCTTCCAAGGCGGTTCCCGATATGGGGACGCGGTTTGCGCTTCCCGTGGAAATCATCGCCGAGGCGTACATTCCGGTGCGGCGTCGGTTGGAGGCGATGGGCGCGTCGGTCGTCCTGCGCGAAGGCGTTCGGAAGTGCGGCCCGGTCATCACGGACAGCGGAAACCAAATTGTGGACTGCCTTTGGAGCGCTCCTGTGGATCCTGCCGAAATGGAAGACGCGATAAACGCGCTGACCGGCGTCGTGGAAACCGGATTCTTCACGAAGAACAAGCCGGCGGCGTTCATCGCCAAGGCGGATGGAAGCGTGGAAGTCCGCGGGCTGTAGCGTCCTGCTAGAATGTTTCCACCGTTTCCTGAGGAAGAGGCGCTCGCCGTCTGCCGGGACATGGCGGTGCAGCTTGACGCTGGAATTCTCGAACTTGAGCAGCTGACGCCGGAAAGCGCGGAGCGCGGCGGGCAGGGAATCATGCTGGGCGCGATGGTCTGTCGGGATTCCGGCGGACGGACTGTCCTGCTTAAGACGGTTTCAGGAATCAGCCGCGCGCTCCGTCCTGCGCCGGGACTTTCCGATCCGGGAAGCGTGTACGTTCCGCCGGTGGCGGACGCTGCAAAAATCAGCCGCGCGCTTGCGCAGAACGACGGCGCCATTCACGCGCTTACAGATAAGATCAACGCCTGCAAGAAGGCGCGCCGCCGTTCGGACGGGCGCTGCGATGAGCCAGGCGCCGCAGAAGCGGCGCTGCGCCGTCAGCGTGCCGCGCTGACGGCGCAGTCGTTGGACGCGGTGTTTTCACTATATTCATTCCATTGTGCGGACGGCTGCGTGCGGAGCCTCCGTGAAATTTGCGGGAGGCGGCTGCCGCCGGTTGGAACGGGCGACTGCTGCGCGCCCAAGCTGCTTGATTATGCGTTCGCCCGCTCGCTTGTTCCTGTAAGCATGGGCGAGCTGTATTACGGCCGCAGTTCCGGGCCGAAGCGGAGCGGAACGCCATATCCGCCGTGCGACGCCCGGTGCGCCCTGATCCTGCCGCGGATGCTCGGCCTGCATATCGTCTACCGCGACGACGACATTCTCGTCGTGGAAAAGGAAGGCGGCGTTCTTTCCGTGCCGGGGCGCGGGCCGGAAAAGCAGGACTGCGTGGTGAACCGCATGAAGCGGCTGTTCCCGGCGGCAATCGGGCAGCCGGCAGTCCACCGGCTTGATATGGAGACGTCGGGGCTGCTGGTGCTTGCGTTCACTGCGGACGCCCACCGGGAGCTGTGCCGCCAGTTTGAGAAGGGGCGCGTTCGGAAGCGCTACAGCGCGCTGCTGGACGGCGTTCTGGATTGCGCTCCGGGACTGTGCGCGCCGAAAGCCGGACAGGAATGCGGACGGATGGAGCTGTACTTCCGGCTGGATGTTGGGAACCGCCCCCATCAAGTGTGGGACAGTGTTTTTGGCAAGAAGGCTGTAACTGAATGGAAGAAGACCGCCGTCCAGCAGTACCGCGCGCCGGACGGCTCCGTGCGTCCGGCGACGCGGATTTCGTTCACGCCGCATACCGGGCGCACGCACCAGCTCCGCCTTGCCTCCGCCGACCTCCATGGATTTGGAATTCCGATTGTCGGCGATTCTCTATACGGGTCGTGCGCGCCCGGCGAACGGCTGCTGCTGCACGCGGAATATCTGGCGTTCACCCATCCGCGTACAGGCGCTTTTTTGGAATTCAAAAGCCCGCCGCCGTTTTGACGACGCAGCCTGCGCGGGACGGACGGACTACCAGCCGCCGCTTGCGCCGCCTCCGCCGAACCGTCCGCCTCCGCCGCGGAAGCCTCCGCCCGTTCCGGAACCGCTGCGGAATGAGCCGCCCGGGCCGCTTCCTGTCGGACGGTGGGAATTCCGGTAGGAACGGGTGAAGATGAGCCATGGGAGCCAGTGGTTCTGCCGCCCGCTGGCAAGGCATGAGAACAAGATGAACCAGCCGAATACAAAGAGGAATCCGAACGCGACGCTTGACCATGCGTCTGTTTTTTCAGGATTGGCGACGCTTTCTGCGACGCGCGCCTCATCGCCGGAGACGATGCCCGCCATGTTCCTGAC
>CAMWPF010000158.1 GCA_947176045.1 uncultured Treponema sp.
TTTTGATGGTTCTGCTGACGGCGTTCGGCGTGCTGCCCGGCATTTTGGTGTACGCGGCCGCCGCGCTCATCATGCCGGATGCGTATTGGGCCGGCGGACGGGACGCTTCCGATTGGGAGGAGCCGCTCCATGATTCTGAGCGTTCGGACGGCGCTGCTGGAGGCGGACAGGGTGAGCCGCATTCGGACGCAGAATTCGATTCATTCTTCAAAAAGGAAAGGGACGGGCATGGATCTCAGCGCTGATGAAGACGGCAGCTTGGACGGAGCTGTGGAATGCGCCTTGTACTTGATTCCCGTTCCGCTCGGCGGAACGGCGTTCGGCGCCGTCCTGCCTGACGGCAACCGCCGGATTGTCCGGTGCATCCGCCATTTCATCGTGGAAAACCTGCGTTCGGCGCGGCGGTTCCTGCACCAGTTGGATGGCGGCATCGACATCGACTCGCTTGAATTCTACGAGCTGAACGAGCATACTCCCGCCGCGGATGTCGCGCCGTATTTGGAGCCGCTGCTCGCAGGCCTGCCGATGGGCGTGATTTCGGAGGCGGGATGCCCCGCCGTGGCGGATCCGGGCGCCGCTGTCGTCGCGCTCGCCCACAAGAAGCATCTGAAGGTGGTTCCGCTGGTGGGGCCGTCCTCCATCCTGCTCGCCCTTATGGGAAGCGGATTCAGCGGGCAGAATTTTGCCTTCAACGGCTACCTGCCGGTCAAGGAGGCGGAGCGCGCGGCGGCGGTGCGGAAGCTGGAGCAGCGCGCGTTCAGGGAGAAGCAGACGCAGATTTTCATCGAGGCGCCGTACCGGAACATGAAGCTGTTCGAGGGGCTGCTCGCGCTCCTCCGGCCGGAGACGAAGCTGTGCGTCGCGTCGGGCTTGACGTGCGCGCAGGAGCGCATCGCCGTCCGGACGGTTGCGGAATGGCGGCAGTCCGCGCCGCCTGAAATGCACAAGGTTCCGGCGATCTTTCTGCTGTACTGCTGACGCTGCTCCGGGAACGCGTTCTGTTGCAGAGGCACTTTCAAGAACGGCGGGAATCGGGTATACTGCGGGCATGAATGCACGTTTTTTGATTGCGCTGCTTTTGATTCCAGCGCTTTTCTCCGGCTGCGGAACAGGCGCAAGGCGCGCCGCCGTCCGCCGTGAAAAGCAGCTCCGCGCCGCCGCTCGGCTTGTCGAGGCGGACGTTGCGGCTGTCAGGACGGCGCGCGCGGCGGCGTTGGACGCGTTTGTCGCCGGAATGCCGCTGGAAGAAAAGGTCGGCCAGCTGTTCATCGTGAATCTTGAGGGAAACGCCGCCTTCTTTCCGGTGGAGCGGACGGGCGCGCTTTTCGGATTCCCGCGGGAGGGGAAGGCGCTGGTTCCCGGCGGCTATGTGTTCTTTCATTTCAATCTGGCGGAATCGCCGCAAAAAATCATGGAATTTACCGATTCCATCCGGACGTACTGCCTGGAAAACGGAATCGTACCGCCGTTCCTCGCCGTGGATCAAGAGGGCGGGTTTGTAAGCCGCCTCCGGACTGTCGCGGGGCCGCTTCCGTCCGCAAGCCGGGTGGCGGAACGGCTTTCTGTGGCGGAGGCGTACCGCCTGTATTCCTTGCAGGCTGTGCAGATGAAGGCGCTCGGCTTCGATATGAACCTTGCGCCGGTCGTGGAAGTCTGCACGGCGGAGAATGCCGATTTTCTGGACGGCCGCAGCTTCGGCCCGCTTGAATCTGTCCTCGCCTTTTCCCGCGCCGCCGTGAACGCCTTCGAGAACGCCGGCGTCGGGGCGGTCTGCAAGCATTTTCCGGGGAACTCGAACACCGCCCCCCACAGCGGACTTCCCGAAATCTCTGTGGATGCGGAGCGGCTGGATTCGTACCTGCTTCCGTTCCGGCGGATTGTTTCCGCCCGCCCTGCGGGAATCCTCATGTCCCATGCGCGTGTTTCCTCACGCGACGCGGGGGTTCCCGCCTGTCTGTCCGGACAGTGGATTTCCGGCACGCTGCGGGGCGAATTCGGCTATGATGGAATTATTTTTTCGGACGACGTTTTCATGTCGGCGCTGGCGGAAAATGGGTATCCGCCGGAATCCGCCGCAGTCAAGGCTGTCTCCGCAGGGGCGGACTGCATTATGATTTCGGAGAAGCGGTTCGCGGCTCCGGCCTCAGTGCTTCTTGAGGCTGCGGCGCAGGACGCTGTGTTCGCGGCGCGTCTGGACGATGCGGCGCGCCGCGTCGTCGCATGGAAGATCCGCCACGGAATTTTGGAGTATGCCGCGTCTGATTCCCAAAGTGGCTGGGACGCTCCTGCGCTGGAAGTCGTTCCGTCGCGGCGCCGCAGCCCGGTGGAGGAGCGGCTTTCCGCGTTCGACGCGGCGCGGCGCGGGAACATCGACTTGTACATCGACTGCTTCCAGTGAGCGGGACGGGCGGAGCGCATGGGAAAGAAGCTGGCGGCGGAAAAGAAGGCTGCCGCACGGGGCGGCGGCGGGTTCGAATCATATTACGGCGGCGTCTTCGGCGGACGGTGGCCCCGGCTGAAGGTCGCGCTTTCCGCCGGGCCGATGCACGCGCGCTGGGATTCCGGCGGTTCGGCGCCGTACTTTCTGGATCCGGCGAGCGTGTTCGCGGCGCTCCAGCTGCCTGTGGACGGCGCGCGGCGGATTTTGGATATGTGCGCGGCGCCGGGCGGAAAGACGCTGGTGCTTGCGTCCCGGATGCCCGAGGATGCCGCGCTGGATGCGAACGAACGTTCCGCCGTGCGGCGGCAGCGCCTGTTCCGCGTCTGCGACGAATGCCTGCCGGAAGCGGTTCGGAGCCGCGTCCGCATTCTGGGGCTTGACGGCGCGCGGATGTGCCGGACGGGCGTCCAATACGACCGGATTCTGCTGGACGCGCCGTGTTCGTCGGAGCGCCATGTTCTGGAAAGCCCGAAGCACCTCGCCGAATGGTCGCCGTCCCGCGTCAAGTCGCTTGCGGTGGAGCAGTGGGCGCTTTTGTCCTCCGCGTACCGGATGCTTTCGCCGGGCGGATTCCTGCTGTATTCCACATGTGCGCTCTGCCCGGAGGAAAATGACGGCGTTGCGGCGCGCCTTTTGAAGAAATTTCCCGACGCGGCGGACGTTTTTGACGGCGGCGGGACAGCTCCGGGCGTCCATGAGGATGTCTCGCCGTTCTGCGCGCAGGAATTTTCGTTCTCTCCGGAACGGACGGCGCACGGCTGGCACATCCTTCCTGATTCCTGCGGCGGCTGCGGCCCCATTTGGTTTTCGCTTTTGAAGAAGGCCGAGGGGGCTGGTTCCGCGCAATATTGACATGGCGAGCGGATTTGCTGTACTATAAAAGACAATACAATTGATTTCATTTTAAGAGGTTTCTCCAATGTCAGGACATAGCAAGTGGGCGACAATTAAGCACGCAAAGGGCATAGCGGACGCGAAGCGCGGCAAGCTGTTTACAAAATTCATCAAGGAAATTTCAATTGCCGCAAGAATGGGCGGCGGCGATCCGAATTCCAATCCGCGCCTGCGCACCGCCATCATCAAGGCGCGCGCTTCCAATATGCCGAAGGACAACATCGAGCGCGCCATCAAGAAGGGAACGGGCGAGCTTGGCGGAGCTACATTTGAAGAGCTTGTGTACGAAGGATATGCCGCCGGCGGCGTGGCCGTCCTTGTGGAAGTGCTTACGGACAACAAGAACCGCGCAGCCGCGGACGTCCGCAACCTGTTCAACAAGAACGGCGGAAACCTCGGCGTTACCGGCTCCGTCGCGCGTATGTTCCAGCGAAAGGGGACGATTGCCTACGACGCGGAGAAGGTGTCCGAGGACGAGGTGATGGAAGTCGCGCTGGAGGCAGGCGCGGACGACATCGTGAACGAAGACGGCGTCATCACGGTAACGACGTCCCCGGACGCGTTTGCGACGGTCGCCGACGCGCTGGAGGCGAAGGGATTCGAGTCGCTTTCCGGCGAGGTCGGGATGGTTCCCGATATGTATTCCCCGGTGGATGCCGACACCGCCGCGAAGGTCGCGAAGCTGGTCAACCGGCTTGAGGAAAACGACGATGTGCAGAACGTCTACACGAACGTCGAATATCCGGACGGATTCGATCCGGACGAACTGTAGCCGTCCGTTCCGTTTCGGTTCGGATCGAGTGGGAAAGCCGCAGCGTTCAGTTGCGGCTTTTGTTTTTACGGCGGTGCGGCAGCGTGCGGGCGGTGGCTGATGGCGGCGGATGGATGCGGACGGAACATGGATGGTGGCGCGGCGCGGCCGGACAATGTGCGCCGGGTGATCGGCATTGATCCGGGGCTTGCCTCGACAGGATTCGGCATTGTGGATGCGTTCCGCGGAAGCTGCCGCATGGTGGGCTACGGAGTCATCGAGACGCCCGCCCATTCTCCGCGTGGCAGCCGGCTTCAGGCCATCTACGAGCGCCTGCGCGCGGTCATAAATGAATTCGGGCCGAATGAGGCGAGCATGGAGACGCTGTATTTTTCGAGGAACGTTACGAGCGCGTTGTGCGTTGCGGAGGCGCGCGGCGTCGTGACGCTGTGCCTCGCCCAATGCGGCATTCCGCTCCGGGAGTATTCGCCGACCCAGATCAAGCAGTCGGTAACGGGAACTGCCGCCGCCGACAAGCAGCTTGTGGAAAAGTATGTGCAGCTGCTTCTGAAGCTCAAGACGGCTCCGCGCCCGGATCACGCCGCAGA
>CAMWPF010000159.1 GCA_947176045.1 uncultured Treponema sp.
CTTCAGATTTTCACTGAGGAGGCTGGAATTCAGTTGATTTCGATGACGGACGCTGTCCTGCCGTCGTCGGTGTACGCCCGCATCGGGTTCGTCTTGTCAACGACGGGTGTCATGCCGAGGTAGTAGTTGTAGTAGTGCCTGCCTTTGGGAAGCGGCAGGGAAAGTTCGTAGAAGCCGGGCTGGGTTTCCTGCAATTCGTAGATCCATGGATCCCAATTGGTGAACGTGCCGGCGAGCCGGACGGTCTGTCCCGGTTCGCCGCGGAAAATAAAGGTGGTGGAGCCGTTCTTTCGGATGCCTGTGGTTTCCGGGGGCGGGGCGCCGATGTCAACTCTGGAAAGCGTGATGCCGTTCTCGTTGTCGTAGACATGGAGCGGGTTTTCCGGGTCTGCCGTCCACAATCCGTCGATGACGAGCCGGTACGTGATGGACGTTATGTCTGCCGGGCGTTCCAGAAGGTAGAACAGCACGGAATTGACGATGTTCCCGTCAACGTCGCGGGTGCTGCGTACGCTGTAGGGATGGATAATCTGGTAGTTTTCAAAGTCGAACGCGATTCCTACGAAGCGCGGGCCTGCGGGATAGGTGAATATGATGAAGTTGTCCGCAACCTGCGGCGGCGCGGCCTTTTCAATCCTGCTTACGAGATTGTTGTATTCGTACAAGTCTTTTTCTTCCACGCTGTCCGTCGTCGCTGCGAAGCCGGCGGCTGCGGCGAGCGACAGGGCAAGAATGCCAACGAATCTTCTCATATCTTGTTTATCGGAACGCTTCCAAAATCATTTTAGCAAAAAAGAATTTTATATGGTATAATTGCTATTGAATCAAGTTGCATCGAAAGAAGCCGTTAATAAAAAGAGCGCCCGCGGAGTGTGACGGATACTTGTAATGGAAGCGCTTGTGGAGTAAAATTGTAACATTATGCCGGGACTCAGTCAGCTCAAAAAATTTAATTCAGATATTCTTGAAATTGGCGATGAAGTTTCGTTGCGGGAGCAGCGCGGGGAACGTCCGGTAACGGTCGAACTGCCGGGAGATATTCCCGATGTTGATGATTCCGAAGATTTTGCCATGGGAATGCCGGAGGCCGCGGACGATGGCGCCGGCGGTTCCCCGGAGCTGCCGGCGGATTTTGACGAAGGGCCTTCCGGCAGTGCGGAAGACGGCGTGCCGGCGCAGCCGGAAGCGGCGGATGAGTCTGCCGGCATTGACGTTCCCGACTTGTCGTCGCTGCTCGGCGGCGGGCCTGCGTCCGACGACGACGGAATGCCCGATCTGTCGCTGTTTTCAGAGCCTTCCGACGTGCCGGAAGAGACGGATATTGCGGATCTCGGGCTGGAATCGCTGTTCAATGACGAGGCGGGCGGCGGTTCTGTTGGGGCGGACGTTCCTCCTGCGGAAGTTCATGACGAGTCTGACCCGGGAATGGCGCAGCTGCTTTCAACGGACGGCGGCGAGCTGTTCGATTTGCCGGAGTTTGACGACGGCGGCTTTGAGGACGCGCCGTCTGACGGCGGTGCGGAATTCCCGGAGGATACGGACTGGCTGGACGCCGTCGCTTCGGCGGGAACCGATGATGCGGCCGGACTGCCCGCGGCGGAGCCTCCGTCGGACGCCGGCGCTGGGGGGCTGGAGGAGCTTTCGGCGGACAGCGGCGCTCTGGAAGATGCTCTTCCTGCTGAAGGACTGGAATTTCCGGCAGAACCTGCCGCACCGGACGCAGGGACTGCGGCCGAACTGACCGCGGCGGAGCTTCCGTCGGATGCCGGCATCGGGGAGCCGGCAGCGCTGTCCGACGATGTGCTGGAGCCGCTTGAAGAGCTGAATGCGGACGGCATTGTGCCGGACGAAGACATATTTTCCGGACAGTCGTTTACGGCGGATGATTTTCCCGAACTCTCTGAAGCTGCAAAGGCGGACATTCCTCCTTCGGTGCCGGAGGACGCCGCCGACGCTCAGCCGGAGGATGTTGCTCCGTCCGAACCGGCTCCTGCCGCCTCGGACGACGATGGTGCGTTTTCACTCGATGATTTGGATATCGAGGGGCTGTCCTTTGAAGATGCGGCAGGGACTGATATGTTCGCGCCGCCGGACGCGGCTGGAACTGCGGACGAACGTTCCGGCGCACAGCCTCCTGGGCCTGATGCGTCCGCCGGCCTGCCGCCGGAGCAGGAATCTTCCACGGCGGCGGAGCAGGATGTTCCCGATTTGAGCGACTTTGGGGAAATTGAGGAATTCGTGCCGTCTGAAGCGTCGTCCGCCGCAGGAAATTTGGGACAGGCGTTCGGCGGCGCGGAGGGCGCGCCCGCGGATTCAGACGGCGGCGATGAGTTTTCTCTGCCGGAAGAAGACTCTCCGGTGGGCGGAGAATTTTCCTTGCCGGAAGAAGGTTCTTCCGCGGACGGCGGCTTCTCCCTGCCAGGGGAAGAGCCTCCTGCGGACGACGGATTTTCCCTGCCGGAAGAGGATTCTCCTATTGGCGGCGCGGCAGAGCCGTTCGATTTTGACAGCCTTGATCTGCCGGACGGCGGCGCGGCTTCCGATGGCGCCGCCGCGGACGACGCCTTTCCGTCCGACTTCAATCTTGACGATATTCCTGATGTTGGCGCCGAGCCGGATTCATCGGGAGCGGAAGATGCCGCCCCGCTTGAAACGTTCGACACGTCCGAACTGGAAGGCATGGATTTCTCCATTCCTGACTCGGACGGGCAGCCTGCTTCTGCGGAAAAGACGGATTTTGAGCTTGGCGATGCCGATGACTTCAAGCTGGACAATCTGGATTTTGAGATTCCCGGCTTTTCGGACGTTCAGGCAGCAGAAGGAAAGGCGAAGGCGCATCCTTCTGCCGGAGACAATCCGCTGGGCGGCGAGCTTCCGCCGAACACGCTTTCGGACGAGCAGTTCGACGTGTTTTTGCAGAACTTGTCGGAATATCCGCTGAACGTCCGGATTGCCGTCGAAGAGCTGATGATCAAGAACGAATTCACTGACGAAGCTGAATTCGAAATTGTCTGCAAGGTGCTGAAAAAGGTTCCCGCCCGGCAGCTGGCGTCTGATTTGGAGAAGATGCTTGACATCTCCATTTCGGTTCCGCGGAATTTTGAACGGCGGACGGCCGCTGAATATGAAGCGTACAAGAGTTCCTTTGAATACCAGCTCCGCAACAAGATTATTCCGGGCGCCCTGCTGTGCGCGCTGGCGGTTGTCGTCGGCTTCCTGCTGTTCCTGTTCGCGAAGAATTTCATCTATAAGCCGGCGCGGGCGGCGTCGCTGTACCGGCAGGGCTACGAGCTTCTGGAACAGTCAGATTATCCGCAGTCCGAGCTGAAATTCGAGGCGGCGACAAAATACCAGATGCGGAAGAACTGGTTCTTCAAGTATGCCCGCGGCTACCGTGAGCACAAGCAGTATACGCGCGCGGAGCAGATGTACAGGAACATCTTGTACTGCTTCAAGTTCGACAAGGCTGCCGGCCTGGAATATGCCGAAATGGAGCTGAACGACCTTGCGAACTACGAGATGGCGGAGCAGATTTTGCTTCGGGACGTCCTTGACCACCACATCAACGATGCGGACGGTCTGCTCCTGCTCGGCGACACATATTTGGAATGGGCGACGGAAAAGGATCCGTCGAAATTTGAGGACGCGCGCCTTCAGTATGTCGAGCTGATCTCGCTGTATGGACAGACGGACGTAAATATGTCCCGGATGATGCGCTACTTCATCCGCATGGACAATCTGCTGGAAGTCCTTGAGCTCAAGGAGCGCTTCCTGCCGAAGCCGAAGTCGCTGGGGGCGCAGGACTGGACGGAGCTGAGCGGCTACCTGCTTGACAAGCTGTACGGTCCGCTTCCGCCTGCGGATGAATATCTGCGCACAAAAATCGAAGACGTCAAGGATATGCTGACGCTTGCTGTCAAGGCGGACGCTGCGAATCCGGTGGCGCTGTACAATCTTGCGCGCTACCATGTGTTCATGAACAATGGGCCGAGCGCGAAGTCGGTGCTGGAAAGCGCGATCGGGGCGTTCCAGAAGACCGACCATATGCACCGCCGTGATTTGTACAAGTTCATCGATTCCTATCGGCTGCTCGGCGAACGGTATGCGGCTGACAAGGAATTTCTGACTGCGCAGGAATGGTATACGGACGGCATTGCGCTGTATGTGCGCGAGCATGACGGAAGCGGCTTCGAAGGAAACTGGCAGGTCGGAACGCTGTACGCCGACATGGGCGATATTGATTATTTTATTTCCGGCAATCTTGACAGCGCGCTGTCAAATTACGTGAAGTCGGTCGAGACATTCAATGATACGCCGCAGGTCCGCTACAAAATCGGATACATTCAGTACGGAAAGAAAAATTATGCGGAGGCGCTCGGCTCTTTCATGAAGGCGGGCGAGGAGCATCCGTCAGATGCGCACCTGCTGCTTTCTATGGGGAACACGCTTTCACTGCGGAACGACAATTTTGCGGCTCAGGGATACTACGAGCGGCTGCTTGAGATTTTGGAGGCGCAGAAGGAGCAGAAGGGGATTTTGTTCCCGCAGGTGCGCTCCGATGAGGCGGAAATTGTGGACTCCTATATGAAGGCGTCCAACAATCTGGGCGTGACGTTGTAC
>CAMWPF010000160.1 GCA_947176045.1 uncultured Treponema sp.
AACGACGTGTTCGTCAACGGAAAGAAAGTCTGCGGCATCCTCACAGAAGGCACGCCCAATTTTGAAACCGGACGGATTGATGCGGCCGTCATCGGAATCGGCGTGAACATCGTCTGGAACAGCGGCGGCTCGCCGGAACTTTCCAAGACTGCCGGCGGCGTCATCGAGGGCAGTCATGAAAACAAGCGCAGCGAGCTGTGCGCCGCAATCATATCGGAAGTCCTCGCCATTTTGGACGGCGGAGAGGCGCAGATGGCGGCGGCAATGGAAGAATACCGGAGGCGCGCCCTGCTGACCGGCAGCCGTGTCGAAGCGTTCCCCGTCATCGGAAGCCGGAAGGAATCATACTTCTGCACGGTGCTGGACGTTACGGACGATGCGAAGCTCCGCGTCCGCACCGATTCCGGCGAAATTCGAATTCTGGAAAGCGGCGAAGTCTCCCTGCATTCCGACCGAATCCAATCCTCGTGAAACATTGCAGTAACAAAATCCGCATGATATAATGGAATATATTGCGAACAACATCATGGAGTAAACAATGAGCGCCACCACTGATATGAACTCGTCCATCGATGAGCTTTTAGACAGCATCGAAGAAGAAGCCGTTGCTGCGGACAATCCTGCCGCAGAAGATGAAGCAAAGCAAAATGACGCCGCTTCCCCAGCCGGCTCCTCCAGTTCGCCACGCCAAGCCCAGACGAACGCCGCGGCGCCCGCAAAATCCGTCCATGAAGTGGATTTGAGCCGCCGTGAATTTACGCCGATTGAAAAGCCGCTCGCCGATGAACCGTCGCCGGTGTTTGAGGACGCAAAGTACTACAAGACCGTCCTCACCGGCGAGAACGCTTCCGCGCAGCGCCTTCACCAAGTGCTTTCCAAATACCTGACATGCCAGGATCCCAAGGACAGGACGGTGTACCGACAGCAGATTGCTTCCGCATATTGGGAGCTGCTGCGCGGCATGGCGCCAAAAATGGCGGATCTGGCGCTGCCGGCTCCAAAAAAACTGTTCGTCCGCTTCGGCGTCATCCTGCCGTCCCTCTTCCGTCCAGAGCAGAAGGCGTTCTTCTCGCGGACAATCATGGAGAACAGGACGGGCGAACCGGTTCTGTACATCGACGAATGGTTCCGGGAAATCGCCTCCGGCCGCCTTTCCAATTCTGCGACTGATGAAAAGCAGGCGCCCAAAAAAAGCGGCAGCGCGGAGGAAGCAGCGAAATACGAACAGTCGCGCCTGATGCAGCTGCAATCGAAGAATTCCGGCAAAATGCAGAGCGCCGAAAACCTTGTTAACATCAAGGAAAACGAACGGTCGATGATTGAAATCGAACTCAAGGGGCTGATTGAAAACCTCTGCACGCACGAGCCTATTCCCGGAATGGATCCGCACAAGGCGACGTTCACCGACGCGCAGAAGGCGATGTTTCCCAAAATTTCAGACCATCTGCACCGCCTTTCCAAAAACGACAAGGAGCTGTCCCGCTGCCTGACTGATTTTGAGGCGGCGAAAAGCGCCCATTCCAGCGTTGAAAGCAAAATTTCAGAAGTGCCGCAGAATGCGGCCGCAGACACCGGCGCCGTGAACACCGAATTTGAAACCATCCGGCAGATGGCAAAGATGACGGTCGGCCGGCAGGGAAACCAGTTTCCGCTGTTCACGAGGGAATTCTTCCACTGCACGGAAAAAGGCACCGGAACCCGGGAAAACGTCATCGAAGTCCTGCGGTGGATTGAGTCCATCGATCCGGGTGCCTTCTGCCGCATCCACAAGAACGTCCCGAACCGCATCGTGCCGTACGTCGTCCTGATTCCGACGTACGGAGACCGCGGATTCTGCTGGGAGCCGTTCGACCGGTACAACCGCGTAACGAGCCGCGGACGCATCGTCGTTCCGATGTATCCGCGCGACCTGCGCCTCGCCGTGCTGACCGCCGTCGCCGACTTGCGCTGGCAGGTCGCAAAGGAAAAGGCGTCGTTCTACTGGATGGAGGAAGGGCTCACCGGACAGTACTACCAGTTCATCGACCGCCAGAAGCTCAAGGGCGACTTGAAGTCGTTCTTCATTGAAGACTACATCCTGTGGATGACCAAGGAGTCGACCGGCGTCCAGCGCCTCGACAAGGAAGTCCGCGGCATCTTCTGGCGCAATATGCCGTTCCCCAAGGAGCTGAAGGAAGACCTGCGCAAGCGCAGCCTTGTCTACGACGAGCTGTGCGTCAAGGACAACAACCGCGCCATGAGCGACGGCTATTGAGTTCCGCGGGGGAAGCCCTTTCGTCCGCGCCAAAAAGAGGCGCGGAACCTCCGCCTTGACTTTTCCGCCACGCGGCGCTATGATGAGCCATCTTGCTGCTTTTGGAGGCTGTCCGGCATGATACTCTAAGTCCAATCCGCATTTTTCGCGTTGGATGTGCCGGCTTCCCTGTCCTGCCTTCAGGCCAATCATAAAAACCAAGCTGCGGCTGCATGCGCAGTCCGCCTTCGTCGAACTTCGGCCGGCATCCCGTATTCAGCACATATCGAGGAGCACTCATGGCTGTAAGAATCGTCGGCCTTTCATTTTCATATCCGTCTTCCGCAGACGTCCTGTTCGAGGATTTTTCATTGGAATTCCAGCCGGGATGGACGGCGCTCGCCGGAAGCAACGGCGCCGGAAAGTCCACGCTTCTGCGCCTGATTGACGGAAGCCTCCGTGCAGACGCAGGCAGCATCCGCACGGAAGGAAGCGCCGCCTTCTGCCCGCAGGATCCGTCCGTCTGCCCGGAGGACGCGTTCTTCCAGTTTTACAGCGGCGGAAACGAAGCGCGAAAATTCTTTTCGCTCCTGCACATCACGGAGGAGCAGCTTGAACGCTATGAAACGCTTTCCGGCGGCGAAAAAAAGCGGATCCAGATCGCCTGCGCGCTCGCAGAATCGCCGGACATCCTGCTTCTGGACGAACCGACGAACCATCTTGATTCGGAAAGCCGCTCCCTCCTGCTCGGCGCGCTCATGGCATTCCCAGGGACGGGAATCGCCGTAACCCATGACCGCGCGTTTTCCGACCGGCTCTGCCAACGGACCGTGTTCCTTGCGCGTGAATCGCTTGTCTTCGCAGGCGGAAGGGACTGCGTTGCGGCGGAAGTCTATCCGGGCGGGCTTTCCTCAGCGCTCGAACTCCGACGGAACGAAACGGAGCGCTGCTCGTCGGAGTACCGCGCCCTTCACCAGAAGGCTCAGGCCGAAAAGAAGCGAGCGGCGGCGGTTCAAGCGGACATCAGGCAGAAGGCGGCGAATTTGAGCAAGCGGAACATCGACTCCAAGGACAGGGACGCAAAGGGACGGATCGACCTTGCGCGGATTTCGGGGAAGGACCGGACGCTCGGAGACGCGAAGCGGCGGCTTGAAAGCCAGATTGCGCGCACGCAGGAATCGCTTTCCGCCTCCCGGAAGATGCTCAGCCGCAAGGAAGGCATTTCGATTCCGTGCGCGGCGGCGGACAGATTCTTCCTTGCCATTGAAGCGGCGGCAGTTCAGGCGGGCGGCGGCGCGTACTCACTTTCCGTTCCGCATCTGGAAATCAAGGGCGGCGACAAGATCGCCGTAACCGGGGCGAACGGCAGCGGCAAGTCGCTTTTTGTGCGGCACATCGTCGGAACGCTCGGCGCGCTCGGCAGAACAGAGCAGGCGCTGTACGTGCCGCAGGAAATTCCAGAAGAGCTTGCGCGGACGGCGCTCCACAGCTTCGGACAGCTTGCAGACGATGAAAAGGGCCGCGTGCTTTCGCACCTGTACCGCCTCGGAAGCGAGCCGTCGTTCATTGCGGCGCAGGATATGGCGGACGGAACGGGCGGAACGTCCGCAAGTCCCGGCGAACTTCGCAAGCTTCTGATTTCGATGGGAATTGAAGGCGGACGGCCGCTGCTCATTTTGGACGAGCCGACGAACCACCTCGACATCACAAGCGTCCTTGCGCTGGAATCGTCGCTCGCAGAAACGCCCTGCGCGCTTATCCTCGTAAGCCACGACGAAGCCTTTCTGGAACACACCTGCACAAGGCGGATTCACATTTCACGAAGGGGAAGCGGAGGGCGCGCGGAAGAAATATGAAGGCGGCAGGAGCAAAATCCGTCCGATATCTGCGCATTCACTCCGCCCCGCCGGCAGTAAAGAACTGCTTTGCGAATTTTATGAATTCCTCGAGGAGGTGCGAGTGCGAGCGGCTTTTCTTCCATGCGAGGACGGCGGCGAACGAAAGCTCGGGCGAAAGCGGGCGCACCGCAATCTGATTTTCCGTGCCTTCGGGAATGGAAATTCCTTCCGAGGAAAGCGCAATGCCCAGTCCGTGGGCTACAAGCGCGGTCGTGTTGGCAGAAAGATTGTGAATCGCCACAACGTCAAGCGTGCTGAACCGCTCGGCAAACCATGTGGAAATTTCGTTGCGCACATTCGCGCGCGTCGGCAGAATCAGCGGGAACAGCGCAAGATCGTCCGGCGTAACGGAGTCCTGCGCGGCGAGCGGGCAGGAGCTTTGCATTACGGCAACATAGCGCAGCCGTTCGGGCAGGCGGAAGAAGTCGTACTTTTCGATTTCCACCGGCTCAAGCAGCAGCCCCGCGTCAAGAATCCCC
>CAMWPF010000161.1 GCA_947176045.1 uncultured Treponema sp.
ATTTGGAGCAGCTCGCCGCGAGGATTCCGTTCGATGTGTTTGTGAAGAATGTGTCCGTGCGCTATCGGGACGGCGGGAACGCCGCCTCGCTGTTCCTGCGGCGCATGACGCTGGCGTTTTCCGAGCGCTCCCGGCTGTTCCGCATAGACGCGTCGGGCGGACTCCGCGTCCTGCACGGAAGTTCTGGAAGCGCCGTCTCCGCGCGGTTTTCCGCGGACGGGGCGGTCATGGAAAAACTGTCAGGAAGCGCCGTCACGTTCCGCATTTCTGATATTTCCGCCGCCGGATACGGCTTCAAGCGCCTCAATATGCTCATCGGCTACAATCAGGGCTCGGTGGATTTCCGGACGGTTCAAAACGCCTATCCGTTCTTCCTTCGCGGCACGTACGAGTTGGATTCGGAGGAGCTGCGCGTGTCGGTGCAGACGGACAACCTGCGCCCCGGCGCCGTCGTCTCTTCGGGAAAGAACGGCGCGCTGCTTGCAAAAATCAAAGATGTCGCCCTTGATGTCGGCGCCTTTGCACAGTACAACCTGCGGACGAAGGCGCTCAGCTACGGTTCGGAGGGCAGGATCCGGGCGCCCGGCGGAATGCTGCCGGGCGGCATGGACGCCTCGTTCGCCCTGCATGGAACGGCGTCGCAGCTGACGGTGGACTCGCTTTCGCTTGACGGAAGCTTCATCGACGCGGATTTTTACGGGAACTATGTGTTCGACGGAATGCGGCTTTCAGGCGCCGCCTCCATGAACAGGCTTGCGCTTCCCAACGGCGGCGTGATTTCGACGGAGCTGTACTTCGATCCGCTGGAGCGCGGCTTCATGGCGTTCGCGCCGCAGCTTATGCTTGACGAGAAGGCGTTCACCGCGCTGCAGCTCATGGTGGTGCCGCAGCAGGATTCCATAGACTTTACGTTCGAGGCGTCGGACTATTCGCATGAGGGCGCGGAAAATCCCGGCGTCATCCAGCTCAACGGAAGCTATCTTTCCGGCACGAAGTACGTACAGGCGAACCTGTCCGCTTCGGAGCTGTACCTTGACAGCATCGCCCGGACCGGCGCGTTCTTCATGAAGAAGAAGCCGGACTCGCAGTTTTCGTTCCTCTCGCCGTATATGCTCAGCGGCGAGATTTTCGCATCGTCCGACCTGCAGTCCGTGTCCTTCAACGTTCCGTACTTGATTGCGGCGAACACGAAGAAGGACAACCAGTTCGTCTATCTTTCCTTGGACGGGAACGGCAGCTCCATCAACATCAGCCGCCTTGCGTACATTTCCGGCGGCGGCATGGCGCAGCTTTCCGCCCAGCTGGAGCGCTCGCCGGATTCGGACGAGGCGTTCTTCGCCGCCGACGTGAGTGTCGGCTCGATTCCCTATCATTTCACCGGAAACCTCATGCCCGGCAGGATCAGCGTCGGCGGCGACTACGGCTTTGCCTTTGATGCGAACTATTTTGGCGGCTCCCGTTTTGACGGAACGTTTTCCATGGAGAATTTCCCGCTGGATGCCGCAGGGGCGATCTTCACCGCCTCTGCGGACGCCGGTTTTTCGGCCTCGCCGGAAGACGGCGTGGACGTCCGCATATCGCGCTTCGTAGTGGAGGAGATCGGGGAGAAGTTCTTCTTCAAGCCGCGCCTTGCGCTTTCGGGGCAGGTGTCAAAGTACGGCGCGTTTTTGGACGACGTTGCGTATTCGGATATATTCTCGTCGCTTGCGGGGAGCTTCCAGCTGCTGTGGAACAGCAATGACGGCGTCTTTGATTCGGCGAATATGGAATTCCGCTTGAAGAATCCGCTGTCGCCGGAGGCGATTTCCGTCACGGCGGGGCTGTCGAATCCGGGCGGCGAGCCGTTCTCCGCCGCGGCGCTCAAGAATTCGTTCTACATGAACGCGCAGGCGGTGCTTACGTCGCTGGGGCTGAACCGGATTGCGTCGGAGGAAAGCGACAACAACTTCCTTTCCGCCACGGTCATCGCGTCCGGGACTCTGGAAAATCCGTACATCGGCGTGGACGTGGAGGCGCTCAGCCTCATGACTGCGGGAAAGACGATCAAGGCGTCCGGCTCCGCGTATGTCGAAGAGCGGAACCTGACGGTCGATTCCATCCAGCTTGACTACAACAAGGTTTCGGTGGGCGGCATCAAGGCGCTGTTCCATTTGGATTCGTTTACGGGGCAGGCCTCCGCGGTGGTGGACACGACGCTGATGAAGCGGACGGTTCATGTTCCGCTTGAGCTGACGGTTTCCGACACGTTCATTCCGGAAGGAAGGCGGCTCCCGTCGGAATTTGTGGCGCACCTTGCCTCCGAGTCTGTTTCTGGAACGTTCTTCCAGAAGACGTTCCCGCTGGACGTTACCGTGCTGCATTCTGCGGAGAGCACGAGCGTATTCACGTCGGAGGAGATGGGGCTTGCCGGAAGCGTGCTGAAGAACGGCGACCTTGATTTTTCAATGGCGGAGGGAAAGCCGGTGCAGTTCAACCTTGCGGGAAACCTTTCGGGGCGGAACGTCGTGCTTTCCGTGGACAATGTGTCGGTGGATGTCGGGCAGCTGTTCACGTACATTGACATTGAGAAATTCAAAGTGTACAAGGGAATTCTGACCGGCGCGCTCTTTGTTTCCGGCTTGAAGGCTGATCCGGAATTCGACGGCTCGTTCGTCATCTCAAACGCTGACTTCTCCCTTCCGTCGGTCGTACCCAGCCATATCACTGTGCCGCAGATTCCGATGACGATGCGGTTCAACACGCTGGAAGTGCCGGAGGTGCGCGGGCTCATCAAGAACTCCTTTCCAATCTTTGCGTCCATGCAGATGTACTTCAACGGGTGGTCGTTCGACAGGCTTGACGCGCACGTCTATACGCCGAAGAATACGTTCGCCCCCGCCGATTTGAACGTCCGGCTTGCGGAATTCGCCGGCGACGCGTCGATCGACTTGAACCTCGCCTTTGCGGACAAGATCCTCGATGTTTCCGGCGACGTGGCGGTGCGCAATACGACCGCGCGCGCCAAGACAAAGGAGATTGCGGCGCAGAATCCGCCTCCGGCCCGTTCGTTCTATGCGCGCACGGACTTGAACATCGTCCTCGGCCAGCACGTGACGTTCCGCTTCGACCCGCTGCTGCGCGCCGTGTTCGTCCCTGACACCCGCTTCCAGTTCAAGTACGACATGGAGGCCGGCACGTATTCGATTGACGGCGACATTTCGTTCCGTTCCGGCGACATCGCGTATTTGAGCCGCAACTTCTACCTCAAGAACGGATCGATGCGCTTCACGGGCAACGAGGAGACGTTCAATCCGCTCATTTCCGTTCAGGCGGAAACCCGCGAGCGCGACGAGGACGGAAACGACGTCCGCATCATCCTTTCGGCGGACAACCAGTACCTCTTGGACTTCAATCCGCAGTTTTCGTCCATTCCCGCAAAGTCCGAAGCGGACATCCGCGCGATGATCGGGCAGCTTGCGGTGGGCGATTCGGAAAACGCCGGAGAGCTGCTGCTTGCCGCCGGCGACTACGCGCTGCAATCCACCATCGGGCGCACCATTGAAAACAAGTTGCGTGACTTCTTGAAATTTGATATATTGTCTGTACGCACGATGGTTTTGCAGAATGCGCTCAAGTTGAGCTTGTCGGGAAGCTTGCGGGACTCTGAAAAAACGAATTTGGAAATCGGTAACTTTCTGGATAATTCGACTGTTTATATTGGTAAATATTTCGGAAGTTCGTTGTATGCAGATGCGCTCTTGCATTGGTCGTATGATGAGACGCGGATTGACGACAGGACGACTGCGGGCGGGCTTGTCTTCACGCCGGAATTTGGTTTGGAACTGGAATCTCCGTTTGCAAACATCCGGTGGAACATGGCGCCCGATATCGATGCAATGATGAACAATCGGATAGTTTCTTCGACTTCTGTAACGCTTTCTTGGAAATTCTCTTTCTGATGTGTAGGAGCTTTTATGTTTTTCATGCGGCACAAACTCGCGGCGATCCTGTTTTCCGTCCTGTTGTTTTCTACTGTTTTGCCTGGAGGGTTTGCGCAGGAATCAGAGGATTCGGACTGGTATTGGAACAAGCCGATTTCTTCCATCACGTTTGAAGGATTGAAGAGCGTCAAAAAATCGGAGCTGACCGGCATCACCAACAGCTTCATCGGACGGAATTTTACGGACGAGCTGTACAACGATATGCTCGACCGCCTTTACGCCCTTGCGTACTTCACGGACATCGAGCCGTATGCAAAGCATGATCCGCGCAGTCCCGACAAGATCCTGCTTGTGTTCAATGTGACGGAGCGCCCGGTCATTTCCTCCATCAGCTTCAAGGGGAACAAGAAGATCCGCAACAACGAGCTGCGGGAGGCGATTTCTATAAAGGCGGGCGACGTGTTCGTGGATTCCGCGGTGCTTGTCGATGAGCGCGCGCTGCGCGACTTGTACATCAAGAAAGGATTTATGGACGCGCGGATTACGCATACGACGATGGAGACGGAGGACGGAATACAAATTACGTTCTTCATCGGGGAAGGCTCCAGCACGGTCATCACAAAAATCCAGTTCAGCGGAAACACGGTGTTTTCCATCGGTTTGAAATCAAGGCCGACTATTATTACA
>CAMWPF010000162.1 GCA_947176045.1 uncultured Treponema sp.
GCCCCCTACTGCTCCAGAACGTCGAACTGCTGGAATGAAACATCTTTGATCTTCGAACTGCTCAAAATCTCGTCATTGATGGAATTGCGCAGCTCGATCTTCAGCTTCTGCTCGTTCTGGGGCCTCAGTTCCTCCACCGTCTTCTCCCTAAAGTATCGGCGCAAAAAGTCCTTGAGTTCAATGGTTCTTTGCGTAATTTCCGCGGAAGTCGCCTTGTCGTCCTTCTTGTATCCGAGCGCGATGTCCACAATGACGCTCGCCGGAATGTCGTCGCTGGTGCGCGTCCGTATTGCGCCGAGCGACGTATACCAGTCCAAAATTTCACGCTGGACATTGTATTCGTCGCTGATGGGAAGCGCCGTCTGGCTTGAAGTATTGCTTCCCACCACGCGCATCGTGATGATTACGATGACAACAATGAGGATGACCGCGCCGAGCGCGATCGCAATCCATTTGAGCAGGGATGGAAGCAATCCGCCCATGCCGCCTTTCTTTGAAGGAGCGCTGGATACTCCGCCGTCATCCAATTCACCGAGACCGTCGTCCGCCATCTTCCCCTCCTGGAGATTTCAATCAATAAAGTCTTTTTCAAACCGTGGGATTTGCCGCAGGCAAATTTCCACCAGTATACACCTAAAAATGCCCTTCATCAAGGATAATAATGTCCACGCGCCGGTTGTACGCCCGTCCTTCCGGCGTGTCGTTGGAAAACATAGGACGGGTGTCCGCATATCCGGCAATGGAAAAACGGCCTTCATCCACTCCGTAGTCCGCAAGATAATGCAGCACGTTCATGGCGCGCGCCGCAGAAAGCTCCCAGTTGCTTTCGTACTTGGAGCCTTCCGGAACGGCAGTATCGTCCGTATGCCCCTCTATCCGGTAGCGGCGGCCTTCCAGCTCCGACGCCTTGAAGAAGTCCGCGAGCCGGAGCAGGGTTCCGCGGGTCTCCTCGATGTTCAGCTCCGCGCTGCCCTCCTCGAAGAAGCTGTCGGAGGCAAGCGTGATGACAAGCCCGCGCTCGTCGCTCGTAACCGTAATCTTGTTCGACTTGATGTCGGGCGCGAACAGGCTCACCGCCTTCTTCTTCGTAAGGCCGAGCGACTTCCCCTTCTCCAGCGACGGCAGGGAGTTGATGTTGTTCCCCAAATCAGAAAGCCGTCCAGCGGAAAGCGAAAGTCCGCCGGTAACGGTCTCCGTTTCGTTCATCTGCAGGGACTGGGTGATCGTCGCCAGCTGCGTCACATCGATTTCAGACGGATTGTACAACATGACGAAGAAGCAGAGCATGAGCGTAATCATGTCGCCGTACGTACCCTGCCACGCGGTGGACGGTTTTTCCGGCTCCTTCTTTTGCTTTCCCATTCAGCCTCCCGTCAGTCCTTCAGGACATCGTTTTCGATGGCGCTGCGCGTCACCGGATCCAAATAGGTCAAAAGCTTCTGCCCCATGATGCGCGGGTTCTCGCCCGCCTGGATGGCGAGGACGCCTTCGATGATCATCTCCTTCGTCCGCATCTCCATGCCGTTGTGCGAAAGCAGCTTCACGGAGAACGGAGAGATCAGCCAGTTCGCCATCATGGAGCCGTAGAGCGTCGTGATAAGCGCGACGGCCATGTTCGGACCGAGCGACGACTTGTCCTCAAGGTTGTTCAACATACCGATAAGACCGAGAACGGTTCCCATCATTCCGAAGCCGGGCGCAAATCCCGCCCACTGGTTGAGGAGGTTGATCCAATCCATGTGGCGCGCCTCGCACTGGTTCATCTCGTTCTCCATGATGGTGCGGATGACGTTTCCATCCGTACCGTCGACGACAAGCCGGAGCCCGCTGCGCATGAACGGATCGTCCAAATCTTCAAGTCCGTCCTCAAGGGCGAGGATTCCTTCGCGGCGGGCCTTGTTCGACAGCTCCATCAGCTTGGTGATGAGCGTCTTTTCGCCGAAGTCGGGAATCTTGAACGCCTTGCCCATAATCTTGAACAGTCCGAGCGCCTTCTTGAGCGGAGCTGCGATGAAGATGGCGGCGTAGGAGCCGCCGATCGTCATGAAGACGGACGGAATGTCGATGATTCCGCCCAGCGTGCCGCCCGATGTGAGGACGGACATGACGATCAGTCCGGCACCGCCGACAATGCCGATAATTGTTGCTATATCCATATTACAAGACCTCTTGTGCATCGATACCGATCTGCCGACGGTATCCGATTATTTTTTCAATGATGTCCGAAGGGGAATTTTTTACAACGATTTTCTTTCCCGACAGCATGGAAAGCGTCAGATCGGGATTTGTTTCCATAGATTCAATCATGTGCGGATTCACCCAATAGCTTTTCCCATCCAGGCGCATAACTTCAATCATTCTCTGATTTTCGCCTGTATTCAAAAGAACGTCAAGTGTTATTTGCCGCTGAAACGCGCAAAAACCGCCAGACTTCCTTGTTTTCATATCGGCAGCTTCCCCACCAGAATTAACTGGAAATCGGAAATCGCCGGACGGCAATAAAAAAACGTTACAAGGAGGCGTTTTTCTTGCGCCGTTCCATACATGGCAGTATAATGCGAGCCGTATTATGAACCAAAATCCCACTATTTTTGTCATCGAAGATGTGCCAGAAATCGCAAGCCTCATACAGATGTACCTTGAGAAGGCCGAAATGGACGCACGGATCCTCAGCACGGCGGAAGAGGCTCTGGAAGTCCTCCGCAGCAGCCAGAACCTTCCGGACCTGTTCATCCTCGACCTGAACCTGCCGGGCATGAGCGGCTTTGAATTCCTTGAAATCATACGCAGGGAGTTCAAGCCGACGGTTCCGGTGCTGATCGTCTCCGCACGGGATTCCGACGAGGACATCATCAAGGGGCTTGGGTTCGGCGCGGATGAATTCGTCACAAAGCCGTTCTCTCCGAAGGTCCTTGTGGCGCGCGTGCAGGCGGCGCTCCGGCGGCAGGCGGTGAATTCCGCGGCGGCCGAGGAGACGCTCCAGTTCGACGACTACATCATCCTGCGCAACAGCAACGTCTTAAAAAAGGGAACGGTCAAGATTCCGCTGTCCGTCAAGGAGTACGCGGTGCTGGAATACCTCGCGCTCCATGCAGGGGAGACGCTGCCGCCGGAAAAGATCTATGCGGACGTCTGGAAGACGCAGTTCGGGGACATCACCGCCGTCGCCGTCTACATCCAGCGGCTCCGCAAAAAGATAGAAAAGAATCCTTCAAATCCGACGTACATACGGACGATCTTCGGGCAGGGATACAACTTCAACAAGGAGCTTGTCGTCACAAAATGACGATAAAGCACCAGCTCCGCATCTTCATCGCCGTCATCATCGGGTTTCCGGTGCTGTGCATTTCATTGGCGCGGCTCCATTCCCACCTCTCATCCTCCGACCGCATCCTCATGCGCGGCTACAACAAGCTGCTGAAAATGGAAGGCCTCGCGCTCACTGAAAAAGAATGGGAAACCATCTACAACGCCATCAGGACGCTTCCTCCGAACACCGAAGCGGCGCTCATCGCGCAGGACACCGTCATCGTCTCCACGATGCCCGACCTCAAGGAGCGGACGGAGGTCGGCGAGCAGACGCTGTGGGAAATAATCAAGAACACCGGCGACAAGTACTACTACCAGTTCGAGACGCCGCCGATCGGCGGAGCGGAAAACAACATTTCGCTGATAACGCGGATGAACAAGGTCAAGAACAAGCGCATCAAGAAATTCTACCGGGGCTTCTTCCTCCTCATGGTGTCCTTCATCACGATATGCATCGTGATCGTCTACCTCATCTCGAATTCGATCTTCACATCGCTCAACACGCTGGAGCGGCAGACAAAAAAAATCGCGGACGGAACGCTCGACGAAACGCTTGTTCCCGCCAAAAATTCAGGAAAGCAGAACGAAATCACCCACCTCATCGACAATCTGGAGCAGATGCGCTGCTCCATGCTGGAAGCCAAGAACCGGAAGTCCCGCTTCATCATGGGAATCAGCCACGACCTGCGCACGCCGATCGCCGTCATCAAGGGATATACGGAGGCCATATCCGACGGCATGATGACGTCCCAGAACGAAATCAACAGCGCGCTGCAGATCATCAACGCAAAGACAACGCTTTTGGAGTCAATGATCAACACGCTCATCAACTATGAAAAGATGGAAAGCAACGACTGGAGCGACAAGCTCGCCCCCGTAAAGCTGCATCCGCTGCTTCTGGAATTCGCGCGGAACGCGGCGGCGACCGGCGAGCTGTTCCGCAGGCGGGTGGCGTACTCCGTTCAAATTTCCGAAACGGCGGAAATTCCGATGAACGTGCAGCTCATGCAGCGCGCGCTGGAGAACCTGTTCAACAACGCGCTGCGGTACACGGATGAGGACGACTGCATCACCATCTCCGCAGAGGAGGCGCATGGAGCCATACAGATTTCCATCGCAGACACCGGCATCGGCATCGACGGAAAGGACGTCCCCCACATCTTCGACCTGCTGTACCGGGGGACGAATTCCCGGCGCGAGGAAGGGATGGGCATCGGGCTTTCCGTCGTCAAGAACGTCATGGACATCCACGGCTGGAGCATTTCCGTCGCCTCAGAAAAGGGAC
>CAMWPF010000163.1 GCA_947176045.1 uncultured Treponema sp.
TTTTGGACAGCTGGATGAAAGAAGCAATCGGCTGAATTGTTTGAATCGTCAGGTTAAAGAAAAGCGGGCTTTCCGTTTTCCTGTGCCGCTACTCTTTTTCAGTTTCACCTAAGTTTTTTTCGCCCCATTTTTTCATTGTGCGGAGGACGGCGAGGAAACTTTTTCCAAGCTCGGTCAGCGTGTATTCCACTTTCGGCGGAACTTCCTGAAAATCACGGCGGTTCAAAAATCCGTCCGCTTCCAGCTCACGCAGCTGTTTTGTCAGGGAAGATTCCGTGATTTCTCCGAGATGCCGCCGGAGCGCGCCGAACCTCCGCACGTCTTCCATGCCGATGTAATAGAGAATTTCCAGCTTCCATTTTCCGCCCAGAATTTTTTGAATCATGGATATTGTTTTGCACCGCTGTACGGCCGATTCAGTTTTCCGCATATTCATTTCCTTCTATAAATCTTTGTTCAGTATAAACTATTTGTACACTAATTTAAAATAGTACTTCAAAAAAGTACTGTATTTTCACTGTAATTGTACAGTGATATACTGATGAACAATATGAATAATAGGTGAAAGAAGTTTTCCGCGGCAAGGATTGGAGGGGAGCCGCAGGCTGCCACTGGACTGAACGAGCGTAAGCGAGTGAGGGAAGCGGCCGGAGCGTCAGCGCAGCCCCGGAAAGCCTGGTTTTTGTGAAGAGAGCAGCCGAAGGCTGCGACCGGAACAAAAAGCCGCCCTGAAAAATAGCAAAACACAAAAAAGGAGTTTTTTATGCATTACACAGGAACAATCTGGAGGCCGCCGTATGAAGCGGAGTCGCTGCTGCTGGAAGTTACAGCCGGATGCACGCACCACAAATGCAAATTCTGCACGCTGTATGAGGACCTGCCGTTTGCGTTCCGCCTTTCTCCGATGAAGGACATTGAAAGCGACCTGCTTGAGGCTCAGATGTCGCTTTACAATCCTGTCTCGGAAATGAAGCGCAGGCTGAACGGCCTGCCTTCGCCCAAAAAAATCCGGCGCGTGTTTTTGACCGGGGCGAATCCGTTCGTGCTTTCGTTTGAAAAGCTGATGGGCATCGCGGAACTGGTTCACCGCTATTTTCCCGAGAACGATACAATCGGCTGCTTTGCGCGCGTTACGGATGCGGCGCTGAAATCGGACGAGGAGCTTTCGGCATTGCGGAAGGCGGGATATGACGGGCTGACAATCGGAATTGAAACCGGCGATGACGAGGCGCTGCGCTTTATGAACAAAGGCTACTGCGCCGCAGATATTGTTGCGCAGTGCAGGCGGCTTGACGCGGCGGAAATCGGCTATTCATTTTTTTATCTTGCAGGGATTTCCGGGAGCGACCGCGGGGAAACCGGCGCACGGCTGACGGCGGAAGTGTGCAACCGGCTTCATCCAAGGCTCATCGGCGCGACTATGCTGACCGTATATCCTGAGTCAGAGCTGCCCCGGGAAATTGCAGAAGGCGCGTGGACGGAAGAAAGCGAAACTGAAAAATACACGGAAATCAGGACGCTGATTTAGGAATTGACGTTCCTCTTGCGTTTGCGGCGATTGGCGCGTCGAATGCCTTCAAGTTGTACGGAGTTCTTCCGCGGGACAAGGCAGAGCTTCTTGCGGCAGTTGACGCAATCATTCAGGAAGCCGGAGAAGAAAACCTGCGCCGCTACCGCACGCACCTTCGGCATTTGTGATTCGCGGGGATTGTTTCATCCCTGCGGAGTTGCCGACAACATACCTCAACGTTTGCGTCGAGGTTGTTGATTTTGGAAATCGTTGAAAAATTCCAATGCAGTTATAAAATTTCTTACATTTGCAGATTTTTCAGTTTCATATACTTTCAGGTCATGGGCGGCAATATTTCCAGCCTTTCTTATTTTATGCAAGACGGAAAGAATTCCTTTCTGAAGCTTTTGCTGTGCTTCTAATTCTTTCAAAACAGTAAATAAAGTGTAAGGCTCTATTTGTTCTACTATATCCGAAAAATATTCTTTTAATTCAAGTTCTATGACAGTTCTGAAATCCACAAGCGACAAAGGCCACTCAGAACTTCCACGAGATAAGGCTGACAGTGCTATATAACGGGCAAAGTCATTAAGATGAATGAGCCTGTATATTTTTTGAAAAGCACTCCACAAAATCTCTTCAAATATAGTTTGATTATAAAATTGTTCCAACGTTTTTCCTTGCGTTAATCTTGCCGCAGAATTTTCCGCAACTTTTTTCCAATGATCAACCCTGAATAATTCCTCTGCTTTTTTGTATTCAGCGACAGCATTTGGAATATCATCTTTTAATTCATACGAAGCCGCCTGTGCATAGTGAATCATTCCATCGTCGCCATACTTCTTATACAGAACCGCATATTCCGAAAAATCATCTTTTTCTGCAGCGATACGGTTTGCCCTGATTGTCTCTTTCCAAATATCCCGCCAAATTGACATTATTTATTCTCCTTATGTAAAAATCAGCTGAAGATTCCGTTCATCCACAGTGCGATGAAGCGGTCGGTGTAGGCAGTGCCGTTGTTCCAGTATTCTACGTCGCATTTTTTGAGGAGGACGGATTCGATGCAGCCCCACAGCCCGGTTACGAGGATGCCCACGTCGAGCGCGGGGTCGGCGGAGCGGGCGATGCCGAGTGCGGCGCATTCTTCGAGGAGCGCGATGCCGGTGCGGTTGCAGACGTAGTACTCGCGGACGATTTCCGGCGGCGCGTCATCGGCGGACTTGATGCCCTGCATGACGAGGAGCGCCTTGCGCGGATTTTCAAAGCACCACGAACGGTAGGCGTTGATTGTGCGCACGATTTTTTCCTTCGGGTGTTCTGCTCCGGCCGCCGCTTCAAGCAGCCCGGCGTTCAGTTCGTGCAGGCAGTCGAGGGAAATCTCCTGGAAGAGCTTGTCCTTGTCGGCGTAGTAATGGTAGATGTTCGCCGCAGTGATGCTGCATTCGCGCGCGATGTCCCGCATTCCGATTGCGTCCGGGTTTCGCTTCATGAGCAGCTCCAGCGCCTTTTTCTTGATGAGCGGCACGATTTCGGTGTTCGTCTTCCGCATGGCTTCTCCTGTAGAAAACAAAATCGAAAATTTCAACTTTCGGTTCTGTTTTTATGCGCTTCCGCAGCGCGACGGGGAAGCGCGATTGATAAGCACGTTCGAGACGTGTTTTTTTGAACAGTAATAATTTAACACGGTTTGGTAAAATGTATCAAGGGCGGGAGGAGGGATTCTGGACGGAACGAAAATATTTTGTCGTGCACTATGCCCTTGCAGAAATGCATTATAGTATTTTCTTTTCTAAGAACGTTTTTAATGCCTCTTGAGAAAGCTTTTCCTTGCAATGTACGGCGTTGTGCTGTGTTTTTGTCAGCAATATGAGATTTTCAGGGCGGTTGTCGTAGCCGTTGTTGTCAATATGATGCACTTCATAACCATCACCCTCTTTTTTTCCGAGGAAAGCCTTTGCAACAAGTGTGTATACATTGACAGAATGATCTACAGGCATTTCTTTATCGGCATCCAGTTTCAGATAGCCGGTTTGCGCGGCATCGTCCTGCAAAACGATGGTACCTTTATATTTCGCTCGTCCCATGCTGCTTACGGAGTAATGGCCGCAGTTTGGCACATCACGCCATTCTTCTTCGGGCAGATTGTCCTCTTTTGCATTATATCGTTTCATGCCTTCTTGCTTTTTTTCTGCAATTTTTTGTTTTGACGGCCAGTTATCTTCATGGGGAGCTTTCTCCCATAATTGTTCGTAATTTTGTAAAAACTCGGCATCAGTGAGGCTGTTTTTTCTGATAAAATTCATAGGCGTGCTGCTCATATTTTTCTCCCTATAGTAAAGCTGATAAAAAAGATCAACTTTCGATTTGACTTTTTAAGTGCTTTCTGAACAGCAATAATTTAACACGGTTTTATAAAATGTATCAAGGGCGGCCAGGGGGTACGCGCAGGCGGTGCTCGCACTTTTGACAATCTTTTATTTCCGTGGTATTTTTGGAGGAAATGAAACTCTTGCCCGCTTCTTTTGCTTTGGCGGCAGCCGTTTTTATGCTCGGATGCTCGCTTTCTTCTGGAAGGCCGGAGCTGTCTGACTTGAAGGTGCGGTATCATTTTTTGCAGACATTCGACGGAACCGGCTGGAACGATGTTTCGGGAACGGATTTGCTTCGGTACGGGGCGGGACAGGACGAACGGTTTTCTGCGGAGGACGGCGGCTCGTTTTTGTTCACGCTTTCAAAGGACACTTCGCCGTCTGTCATCACGAACTGGTTTTTCGACACAAGCCTGGGAACTGCGCTTCGCGGCGTTGAGGCGTCCGTGACGTTCATTGCCGGAAGCCCCGGCTTCTGCGGAATTTATTTTCCTGCCGCGCCCGCTTCAGAAGCACGGAATTACGAAAGCTGCTTTTTCGGAATCAACAGCACGGGCGAATACGCAGTCTTCCGCTCGGACAGGGGCGGCGCTGTCAGCAAAATTGCCGGGGACGAAGATGCTGCCGTCCGGGCGGGATTCGGCGCGGAAAATGTGATGAAGGCGTATTTTTCGGCGGACGGCCTCATTCTGCGAATCAACGGCA
>CAMWPF010000164.1 GCA_947176045.1 uncultured Treponema sp.
AAATCATCCGCCCACCCCCCCGATCACCACCCTCGCGTTGGTGGGCTGCGTCTTCTGGGTATAAGACACCGCAAAGCTCCAGCCGCCGTACCCGGCTGCGACGACGGTCTGGACTTCCTGTCCGGGAGTCAGTTTTGCAAACATACGGTACCTCGTTTTTTTGTTAGATGATTTCCTGTGCGAGCGGCGGCGCGGCGAACAGGCTGCGGACGGCGTCGTTGATTCGCCGGGCGACATACGGATTGTTCATTGTGTAGAGATGGATTCCTTCCACGCCGTTTGTGACGAGGTCGACGATTTGATCCACGGCGTAGGCGATTCCGGCGTCGCGGATGGATTCCGGGGAATCGCCGTACCGCTCCATCATCTTGATGAATTTCGGCGGAAGTGTCGCGTTCGTGATGGAGACCATCCGCTCAATGGAGTTCTTGTTCGTGGCAGGCATTATTCCCGCTTCAATCGGAATGGAGATGCCGCCGAGCCGCGCGCGTTCGAGGAAGCGGTAGAATTTCTCATTGTCGAAGAAAAGCTGGGACAGCAGGTGCGAGACGCCGGCATCGGCCTTCAGCTTGAGGGCGTGGATGTCGTCGAAGACGGTCGCGGATTCGGGGTGGCGCTCCGGGTAGCACGCGCCGAAAATCTTGAACTGCCGTCCGTCCGTCCGCCGGCTGTCGAATTCCCTGATGAATTCCGCAAGCTCGCTTGCGTGATGGAAGTCCCCGCA
The DNA here is from genome assembly GCA_947176045.1 of uncultured Treponema sp. Taxonomy (GTDB): domain Bacteria; phylum Spirochaetota; class Spirochaetia; order Treponematales; family Treponemataceae; genus Treponema_D. Next base: position 725 of record CAMWPF010000164.1, read on the forward strand.
CGGCTCGCGGCCGGCAACCTTGTCGCCGCGCAGCGCGAGGATGTTTTCGATTCCGGCCGACTGGAACTGTTCCAGAACGGACGCGGCGTCTGTACGCGACATATTCAGGCACGGCAGATGGACGACGCTGGTGACGCCGCAGGCGTCCGTAATCCGCTGCGCGATGTTCAGCGTATTCTCGCAGTTTTCGCTGCCGCCCGCGCCGTATGTAACACTGATGAAGTCCGGCCGCAAGTCGCGGAGCTGGTCGAGCGTCTCATAAATGGTGTTGATGCCCATAGCCTTTTTGGGCGGGAACACTTCAAAAGAGAATATCGTATGATTTTTATTTTCCATAAAAATACTATACTACTTTCAGGGGGAAATAGTCGAGGGGCGCGCTAGAACAGCGACGTTTTGATCCGTTTGACGTAGTTCGCCTTGCTGACTGAAAAAAAGCGGACTTCTTCGTCCGGCTCCAGCTGCATTTTGACGAGCGTGTCCGCCGAGTGCTTGGAAAGCAGCAGCGGCTTTCCAAGGAACGTGCTGCTTTTTTCCATATCGTTGTCGGCGGGGACGGTCAGTTCGATTAAATCTCCGGCGGAAATTGCGTTTTCAATCAGGTGGACTTTCGCTGAATAATTGATGCCGTCCGCCTCAAGGATTTCCAGACGCACCGTGTTCGGGTTGAGCTGCTCCTTGGAAAGAATGATGTTCCGGTCTATCCGCGCGGAAAGGCTGCCGCGCTGCTGCTGCGCCATTTCCATAGAATCCAGAATTGTGTGGAATTCGCGTTTGACGCGCTCCGCCTTTTCCCGGCGTTCCTCGTCTGTCGGCGTTCCGCTGGCTTTTGTCCGCGCCGGATGCTCTTGTTCCGAAAGGAGGCTTGTTCCGGGTTCCAACGGCGGAAAGGGAAGCGGCGCTTCGTTCTGTCCGGCAGTCTTGATGGCGCCCGTAAAATCCAGTCCGCCGGACGACATGAACGCGCGCGCGTCCGTGTCGGAGCGAAGGTTCAGGAAGTAAATGCCGGGCGCCAGCTTTGCTTGGACGTACTGGCTCAGGCGCGGATTTTTTTCGAGGATGCGCTCGTTCTTTTCGTCCACCTTGAGGACGTAGCCTTGGTACAGCAGCGCGGCGGAATAGGAGCTGTACCATTCTTCGATGTTGATTCGGAGGTTCTGCGGAATTTCATAAGCGCTGAAGGCGGAAAGCCGTCCGTACATTTGTTCCGGCAGGATGTCCTTGTCGAAGGCGCAGCACGCAGACTTCCGCGTGATTTCAAATTCCAGCGCCGTGTCGCAGCTTATGATGTCCATGAACGGAATGAGCGGAAGCAGTTCCGAAAGGGAAAGTCCCGGCAGGATCGTGATGTTCGTTCCGGCGGTGATGTTGAGCAGTCCGCGCGTCCGTGGTTCGGACTGCGGTTCCGGCGCGGTTTTCCTGTGCGCGCCGCCTGCCGCTTCCATGGCGGCGCGGAGCGCCGCGCCTGCGGTGAAAACCTGCGTTCCGTCATCCGCCGTGCCTGCGATGGCGAAAAATCCGAATTCCACGGCGCAGTCGATGATGCTTTCGATGAGCTTTGCCGTGCCGTCCGCCGTATCGGAGCGTCCTGCGCGGCTTTGCGCGAGCATCCGGCTGAAGCGCCCCTGCGCCGGGGCGCTTCCGTACCGCGCTTCCGACTTTTTTTCCTGCAATGCCGCCGCCCGCAGGAGCGATGTGCGTGTAAATCCTTCCGCCGGAATGGTCGCCGCGATGTCGAGGAGGAGCTGCGCGTGCTTTTGGAGGCTCATGCGTCCCAGCCGCGCCGCGGCGGCAACGGAGAGGCAGGCATACTGCTTGTGTTCCGGAAGCTCCGCGAAGACGGCGGCGCGCTTTTCGTCCACAACGGTGTGCCGCGCCCCTTGCAGGACGATTCCTGTATTCAAGAACGCCTTCAAAATGTGCTGGAGGCGGCCGGCTTGTCCGGGGAATAGTTCTTCGAGCCGCTCCCTGTCCTTCTTGCGGATGTCGCCGTCGCCCTTGCACAGATCCGGCGACGATTCAATGTATGAAAGGAATGACGCGAGGAGGTGCGGCGACAGCGCGCGCTGGGATTCCGCCGGCTGTACGACGGGCGGCGCGGGCGGCAGGAGCGTCTGAACGGTGATGAACGGCGCGAGCGCGTCCTCCAAAAGCGGGTTGATGGAAAGCGCCGCCGCCTTCATGTCCGCCGTTTTATACGAATAGACGACGAGCCGTTCGTTCAAGTTCATCAATTCCGAGTAAATTTCTGAAAGCGGATATTCGCCGCTGAAGAAATCGATGAGTTCGTTTTGCGGAATGTCGCCCATGAACGACAGCGCTGACAGCACTTTGATGTCGAATTCGGAAAGGTAGGAGACAATGTTTTCCAAGCACTGCGCCTTGTGGAAAATCGCGCTGAGCTGTTCAATGAGCTTCTGCTTGTTGAACGGAGTGCGGATTTCTCCGGCGTAAATGCGCACGAGCTCGAAGAAATGGTCGTCCGGCAGCGTCGAAAGGCTTTCCCGCCAGCGCAGAATCCGCTGCACTTTCGCGTCATCGGGGCGTGTTGGTCGTTCCTGCAAGCGGCACCTCCGGGAATGCGTCCTACGAAACCGAAATCAGCTCGTAGCTGCGCGAGCCGACGCCGATTTCTTCCGAATAGGCGAGGCATGTCTTCCATTCCGATTCGGGACGGCTGTTCGTGAAGTGGTCGTGGTGGTCGGTGAATCCCGGCTTCGCGAGGTTGTCCGACAGCTGCGAATTCGGAAGCGGCTCCTGCTTCAGGCAGGCGTCCACGCACGCCTGGTCGAGCGCGAGCGGATCGAACGACGCGAACATTCCAATGTCCGGCAGGATCGGCGCGTCGTTTTCGCTGTGGCAGTCGCAGTTCGGCGAAATGTCGATGACCAGCGAAATGTGGAAGTTCGGCCTGCCGTCGAGGACGGCCTTCGTATATTCCGCCATGCGCCGTCCTAAATCCGCCGCGGCGTTGTCGTAGGCGAAGCTGATTGCGTCGAAGTTGCAGGCGCTCAGGCAGCGTCCGCATCCCACGCAATTGGCGGTGTTGACCGACATCTTGCGGCGGCCCTCGTCGAAGGAAAGCCCGTTGTTCGCGCATTCGCGCAGGCACTTCCGGCAGCCGCGGCACGCTTCTTCCGATATGACCGGCTTGCCGCTTGAATGCTGCTCCACCTTTCCGGCGCGCGAGCCGCAGCCCATGCCGATATTCTTGATTGCGCCGCCGAATCCTGTCATTTCGTGCCCCTTGAAATGGGTGAGGCTGATGAAGACGTCCGCGTCCATGACCGCCCTGCCGATTTTCGCATTCTTCACATATGTTCCGCCGTTGACGGGAACTTCCACGTCGTCCGTGCCTTTCAATCCGTCGCCGATGATGACAGGACAGTTGACGGAAAGCGGCGTGAATCCGTTCTCCCACGCGCAATACAGATGGTCGATGGCGTTCTTGCGGCTTCCCGGATACATCGTGTTGCAGTCCGTGAGGAACGGCTTTCCGCCCAGCGACTTGACGACGTCCACGACAGCCCGCGCGTAGTTCGGGCGCAGGTAGCTGATGTTCCCCAGTTCCCCGAAGTGGATTTTGATGGCGACGAATTTTCCATCCATGTCGATGGTTCCGATTCCGGCGGCCTTTATGAGCCGTTGGAGCTTGTTCGGCAGCCCGTCGCCATAGGCCGTCCGTAGATTCATAAAATAGACGTTCGACTTTTCCATACAAACCTCCTGAATGTGCTGTGCGGCGTATCTTCCCATTATACATCGTTTCGTTGCTTTTTGAACGGTTTTTTTGAGATTTGTTTCTACAGATTGCGGCGCGCAATTGATTCTGTTATAGTTCCGCCATGATGCAG
>CAMWPF010000165.1 GCA_947176045.1 uncultured Treponema sp.
CGTCATATGTGTATAAGAGACTGCGCAATGAACGAACAGCTCGGCTATGAAATCGACTACTTCGACTTCCACCTGAACGAAAAGACGGCGTTTTCCGCAAAGGGATTCGACATTGTGTGCGTGTTTGTAAACGACGTCCTCAATGAGGCAGTCATCAAAATCCTCAAAGAATGCGGAGTCAGGCTGATTGCGCTGCGCTGCTCCGGATTCAACAATGTGGATTTGAAGGCGGCGGAACGGGAAGGCATCAAAGTCATGCGCGTTCCGGCATACTCCCCGCATTCCGTCGCAGAACACGCCGTCGCGCTGATTCTTGCGCTGACGCGGCACATTCCGCAGGCGTATCTGCGGACAAAGACGGGAAACTTCACGCTGTCAGGACTGACGGGGCGCGACCTGTACGGACTGACTGCCGGAATCATCGGCACTGGAAAAATCGGACGCGTCATGGCGGAGCTGCTTTCCGGCTTCGGCATGAACGTGCTCGTCTACGATTTGTATCCGAACGCAGAATGGGCAGAGGAAAAGGGCTTTTCCTATGAACCGCTGGAAACAGTGTTCCGTGAGAGCGACGTCCTGAGCCTCCACTGTCCGCTTACAGAAGAAACAAAGCACATCGTCCGGCGCGATACGCTCAAGCTGATGAAGCCGGACGCCCTCGTCGTGAACACCGGGCGCGGCGCGCTCATCGACACGCAGGCGCTCGTCCACGCGCTCAAGCACCGGCAGATCGGCGGCGCGGCGCTGGACGTCTACGAAGAGGAGAGCGCATACTTCTTCAACGACTGGTCGGCGGACGTCATCACCGACGACATCCTCGCGCGCCTGCTGTCCTTCCCGAACGTCCTCATCACAAGCCACCAGGCGTTCCTCACGACGAACGCATTGAACAACATAGCGGACGTAACACTCGGAAATATAAAGACGTTCCTCGCCGGAGAGCCGCTCGTCAACGAAGTCAAAGTCTGACACATCATAAAGAAGCCCGTCCAACCCGCAAAACGTGAGGCGCCTCGCGTTTTGCGGGTTGATTTTTCATGCAATCATGCTATATTTTCTTCAGGCAATTTTCATATTCCAATGTGCATCACATTTTCAAGGAGAACGATTATGGAAAATCAGAATTTGGCCGCCGCGGAAGCGCTCGGAAGGCTCAAGGAAGGAAACCGCCGCTATCTGAGCGCGTCGTCAAATCCGGGAAACATTTCGCCGGAAATCCGGCACGAAACGTGCGAAAACGGACAAAAGCCGTATGCGACCATCATCACCTGCGCCGATTCACGGGTGATTCCTGAAGGAATTTTTTCCGCCGGAATCGGGGAGCTGTTCGTCATCCGCGTCGCCGGAAACGTCATCGGAACGCTTCAGCTCGGAAGCGTCGAATATGCCGCAGACCATCTCGGCTGCGGGCTTGTCGTCGTGCTGGGACACACGCACTGCGGCGCAGTCGGCGCAGCGCTGGGACACGCCCCGGAAGGCTATGTAAAATGCATCACTGATGAAATCAAAAAAGCCATCGGCAGCGAACAGGACGAGCTGCGCGCGTGCAAGCTGAACGTAAAGCGCAGCGTCGCCGTCATCAAGGCAAACCTCAAGGAACTTTCCGCCGCAGGAAAACTGACGGTGGTCGGCGCAGTCTACAACATCGACAGCGGCGCCGTGGAATTCCTCGACTAGCCCGCCGCACCTTTGGAAACAAAAACAAGAAACGCCCGGATTGTTCCGGGCGTTTCGCTTTACGGGGAGCAAGAATCAGTCGTGCTTGGCTCCAAGGAATTTTCCGTTGGGGGAAAAATACAGCTCCATGCGGTTCGACAATTTCAATTCATAGCCCTTGCGCTTTTTTTCCGCCTTCACAATCGTTTCATCAGGATATTTTTCCCCTGCAACAGACAGCACGGATTCCGGAAGGATCGCCGAAGGAACACCGTTCCAGCACTCAACTTCCTTCCAATCGCCGCCGCGGGTGAATGTAATTTCAGTGCGGTCGTCCAACTGAACTTCATATTCGTCATAATCCGCCTCAGCGAATACAATTTCGGATTCGGGGAAATGCTGCGCTACGAACGCCGTTACCTTGCCCGGCAGCGCGGACGGCGCAACAACTTTGCCCGCAAATGAAACCCCTGCAACCAGCAAAAACGCCGCGGCAGCAAAAATCGTTTTCTTCATAAAAAGCCTCCTTCCTTCAATATACTCAAACCAAAACAGAAATTCAAATGATTTTGCCGGCAGGCGCGCCTCCAAATAAAAATGCAGCTCCCCTGCCCCGCAGAAAACAAAAAAGCCTTTCCGGTATTCCAGAAAGGCTTTCAAGCGGCTGCTGCAGGTTTTGAACCTGCGACACATGGATTAACAGTCCATTGCTCTACCAGCTGAGCTAAGCAACCATACATTCGTGCGAATGTGATTCACATCATATAGAATCCAGATTGGAGTGTCAAGTCTGGAATCCGGCATTTCGCAGAAAAAAAAATCCGGGCGGCGCGCCGCCCGGAAACATCCGCCGCTATTTGTTCAATATGAATTCGACTCGGCGGTTCTTCCAGTTGTTGTCCTTGTCCTTGTAATCGACGACAAGCTCCGTTCCGCCCTTGCCTTCCGTCGTAAGGCGGGAGGCGCTCACGCCGCTCTTCACAAGGTATGCCTTCACAAATTCCGCGCGCGCGCCGGAAAGCGGAATCAGCGCCGGTCCCCAAAGCGCCGGATTGTCCTCCGTCTCCTCGGCCTCATTGTCCGTCACGCGGTTTGCATGGCCGACAATCGTAACCTTGTAGTCCTTGAACTTGTTCAGAATGTCCGCGATGCGCTTGAGGACACGCTCGTTGTTCGCCGCCTTGTCCGCGTCCAGTCCGCCCTTTCCGACTTCCGCGACCGTCTTGAAGTCCGCATGATCGCTGCGGAAGATGATTGCGGGAACAGCCATCTTGAGCACGGAGCCGTCGCGGATGACCAGCACGTCGATCGGAATCGCGCCCCGTTCGACAGACGTCATGCCGACAGAATCGCTGACCGTAAACGCATACGGATAGTCCATCGCCGACTGGACGCGCTCCGCCTTGCCCGCCGCATCCTTCTGCAGGTTGCTCAAGCCGTCCCAGACAATCTGCTCCGTAATCGCCGACGTTCCCGACGTCTGCCAGAACGGCTTGCCGTTCGGATCGTAAATCACAAACGACCAGCTCTGTATGGGCGCCTTTGAGGAGCCGCTGAGCCGAATGAACAAGTCGTCGTCCGTACCGTCATTGTCAGGACTGAAGAATTCCGGCGCCGTCCTCACGCTGAGCTGCGGCGGCGTCACCGTGCAGGTGAACGGCGACGACACGGCGCTCACCTTGTTTCCCTTTTGATAGACAATCTGAAGCGTGCCGGTGAATGTTCCCTCGCATGGATTTCCGTCCGAATCCATACCGTCCCAGACAACCGTTTCCGGCACCGCGCTGTCCTTTCCGCCGCTCCAGTTCCGCACGGAAACGCCGTTTTCGCTGCGGATGTCGAAATTCCACGAAAGGATGCCGTCCTGCACTCCCGTCCGAACAGTGAATTTCTGCGCGTCGAGGACATTGTCGCCGTTCGGAGAAATTCCTTCGTACTCCACCGTGATGTACGCCTTGGTTTCGCGGCTGTCCAGCACGAGGTTCGGAACCGTCGTCCGGAAGCTGTTTCCCGCCGCATCTGTCGAGGAAATCACAATCGAATACGTTCCGTCAGGCTCCTTGTTTCCAGCCTCGCCCGTTCCGTCCCATGCGAACTGATCCTTTCCGTCCGTCCGAATCTTTCCGTTCCACGTATACGTGCGCACCGTCCTGCCAGCCGCATTGCGGACTTCCGCCGTCCACAAATCCTCCTGCGAACAGCCGATGACGCCCACCGGAAGCACGTCCTGATTTCCGTCGCCGTCCGGAGAGAACGCGCTCCACAGAAGCTGCGTTTCCAAAACCGGCGGCACCGTATCAAGGACGAACGGCTGCGCCGACGCCGAAGCATGCGAGCCGTTGAGCGAATTGATTTCCAGCTGCGCCGTATACGTTCCGTCCGCGCAGATCTCGCCGGCAGCATTCCTTCCGTCCCAGACAAACGCCGAAGGAAGCGCCGACGCGCCGTCCTGCTCCGACACTGCCGCGCCGGACGCGTCCACAATTCGGAACGTATATCCGGCAATGCCGGAAGAATCCTTCAAGACAGGCGTAAACGAAATCGTGTCCTTCACGCCGTCGCCGTTCGGAGAGAACGCGGATGTTTCCGCAGAAAGCAGGACTGTCGCAGTCTTCGTATTCAATTCGAATTCTCCGGCGGAAACCATCACGCCGGCATTTCCCGCAAGGTCGACTGCGGAAAGCTCGAATCGGTACTTTGCGTCCGGAGCAAGCCGTCCCGCCGCGTCGAACCCGTTCCAGACGAACGCGTCCGGCGGAAATTGGCCGAACGCATATTCGCGCACGGTGGATTCTGGATTGGACGCGTCAAAGATGCGGCCCTTCCATGCAGGAACTGGCGCAATTTTTTTAGAACTGTCAATCTGAATCGAAATTTTCACGCTGTCCTTTGCGCCCGCGCCGAA
>CAMWPF010000166.1 GCA_947176045.1 uncultured Treponema sp.
GCTGTAGTTCTTTGTGTTTGCCCGGTCGCAGATTTTGAACGGCCGCATTTCTTCCGCATGGGCTTCCATATATTTCTTGAGAATCTGGTAGTCCTTCCGCGGCATCATGACATCGATGTCATCGTCCCACGGGATGAAGCCGTTATGGCGGACTGCGCCGATGAGCGTGCCGAAGGCAAGGAAATAGCGGATGTTCAGCTTGCGGCACAGACCGTCCAGCTTCAGCAGGACAGCCAGCGATTCCTGCTGTATTTCCTGCAATGTCAGTTCATGCATCATGGCTTGCTCCTAGTGTCAGAATGTGCTCCAAGAATGTTCCGTGGATGCCTTTCGACTTGTCATATTTGTGGCTCAGCTTGTGGATGTCGCTCATGCGCCGTATCTGCCGGAACCGCTCCTCCGAGTACGGCGCAAGAAGCTCGCGCTGGAGTATGTGCGGCGGAAGGTTTGAGAAGAACGGGACGGAATCCCATTCCTCCTGATATGCTTCTGTTGCCATGGTGAAGAAGAAATGAAATATAAAGTAGTGATAGGTGATTGAGTTTTTCTCCCAGTACAGAAACAGTAAATCCCGTACCAGCGTTATAATCGGATTGCCTTTTTCGGCGGCCAGAAGCCAGTTGGAAGCGGCAATCGCCGGATCGCCGCGCTCCTTCTCCTTGAAGGCGAACAGCGGCGTGTTGAACAAGTAGCCGGGAAAGCCGGTGCAGTATACTGTCGAGTCTATCCATGTTCCTCCGCGCTGTGCAAGCAGCTGGATTCTGAGGAGGTCGGAAAAATGCGCTTTTGATATGATGCCCTTCCTGTATTTCTCAACGATATAGCCGGGAAAGTCAGCGTAGCTCCAAAGGTTTTCTTCGGAAAGGACGATTATTTTCTTTCCGGGAAGGTTCTTCCTCAGGCTTTCAAGGCACGATTTCACAACTGGCGGCGCGTTCTCTTCGCCCTGAAGCCAGCACCACCAGACGGTATCGCTGTATTCATGGGCTGCATTGTGCGCTTTTTGCTGCTTTTGTATGAAAGCGGCGTACTTCAGCTTCAATACAGAATAGAAGACCCACTGCCGCATGTTTCCGCAAAGTTCCGGATGCATCCGTCTTCCTGTCAGAACGAACGCGAGGCGGCAGAGCGCATACCTGAAATATAACGCAATCTTTTCCCGTTGGAACATCATTTTTTATTATACCATTTTCTGCCGCATCAATGTCAAGGTGCAACGGGCATTGCAGGATATGGAAAAAGATAGTATTATTGTACAGACTGTTCAAATTGTTTTTTAGGGGCGATGGATATGCATTATGTGGATCCTGTTATCAAGAATTTCTTGCGGACAAATCAGCCGGAAGATCGGGAAGGATATCTGAGGCTTGATCAGAATGAAAATCCTGACGGGGTTCCAAAATGGCTGTTCAAAAAGGCGATGAAGAGAATCACGCCTTCATACCTTTCGCTCTATCCTGAGGAAATCCGTTTCACAACAAAATATGCCGGTCTGCTCGGACTTGAATACGAGAACGTGACGCTTACTGACGGCTCTGTCGTTGCGATGGGATATGCTGTAAAAGTGTTCGGTGAGCCGGGAAAGAAGCTTTTGTGCGTGACACCGACGTTCGGAATGTACAAGGTGTATGCAGATATGCAGCAGATGGAAACTGAATTCATCCATTATGAAGGCGACTATACATTCGATATAGACAGGCTGATTGAGCGGATCGATTTACGGACAGGCATCGTCTCCCTTGTGAATCCCAGCATGCCGATTGGAAATGTATACCCGCAGCAGGATATTGAGCGCGTTGTGGAGAAGGCGCGGTCAGTGAATGCCCTCGTCATTATTGATGAGGCGTACCATTATTTTTATGAGAAAAATTCGCTTGCCTTGGTACAAAAATATGACAATGTTGTCATACTGCGCACCTTTTCAAAATTCCTTTCGATTCCCGGTCTGCGGATGGGCGCTGTGATTTCCACAAAAGAGAATGTTCAGTATATAAAGAATTACAAGCCGCATTATACAGTGAACGGAGCCGCCCTTGCGTTTGGGGAGGCGATTGTGGACAACTTCGATAGAATTCACGCGGAGCTGAAAAAGTCCTTTGAAGGAGGAAGGCAGTTCCTCCTGAATGCTTTAGATGATGCAGCATATTCCTATATTCCGACAGAAGGGTGCTTTATCTGTATACGGCCAAAGCACAGGACGGCGGAAGAAATTACGGCAGCCTTGAAGGAGCGCGGAATACTGATTTTCTGCGGCAAGGGGGACAGCGCGGGATTCCTCCGGGTGACAATCTGGAACAAAAGGCACATGAAGCAGTTCATGGACGCGTTAAAGGAAGTTGACAGATGAAGAATGTTGCTGTGATTCTGGCAGGCGGAATAGGCTCCCGGATGGGCGGTGCGATGCCGAAGCAGTTCTTGTCGCTGAACGACAAGCCGGTGATTGTCCATACGCTTGAAAATTTCCAGCGAAATAAGAACATTGATGGGATTGTAGTCGTCTGTGTAAAAGACTGGATGACCCATCTGCAGGAAATTTTGGAGGAATACAAGATTTCAAAAGTGCGGGCTGTCATAGAAGGCGGCAGTTCCGGCCATGATTCTACACGGAACGGCATTTTCTTCCTACGCGGCAAGCTGGAAGAAGACGATTATATCGTCATTCATGATGCCGCGCGCCCGATTCTGCCTCAGGCGGCTATAGACTGTATGCTTCATGTTGCCCATGAAAAGGGGAACGCGTCCCTTGCAATCCCCTGCTATGAGACGGTGCTGTACACAGAAGACGGAAAGAGCGGTTGCAGCCAGCTGGACAGAAGCAGGATAATGCGGATACAGACACCGCAGGCGTACCGCTTTGGACCGATGCTCCGGCTGTATGAACGGGCGGAGGCAGAGGACAGGCACGATTTTGTGTATGCGGATCTAGTCCTTGTACATTACGGAGAGACTGTATATTTTTCAAAAGGATTTGCGAACAATATAAAAATTACGCGGAAAGAGGACATTCCGTTGTGCAAGGCGCTGATGAATTTCAGCGAGGAGGAGCTGTTTTCATGAAAATTGCAATAGGGGCTGATCATGCCGGCTTTGAATATAAAAGCCTGCTTGCGGCATTTCTGAAGGCAGAAGGGCATGATGTGACCGACTGCGGAACCGATTCTGCTGAGCAGGTCGATTATCCAGTATATGCCGAAAAAGTATGCCGGCTTGTTGAGGATGCCGCGGCAGATACGGGAATATTGATTTGCGGTACGGGAATTGGCATGAGCATGGCGGCAAACCGGCACAAGGGCATTCGGGCGGCAGTGTGCGGCGATGTGAAGTCTGCTGAATTTACAAGGCTCCATAATGATGCAAACATTCTTTGCATGGGCGCACGGATTATTCCGTATGATCTGGCACAGAAGATTGCAGAAATATATCTTTCAACAGACTTCTTAGGCGGAAAGCACCAGAAGCGGATAGAGCTGTTTTCATAAAAACGCACCGTTTCCTGTCGGTTTTGCTTATAATGTTTCCGCTGCGAATAGCCTCACTTTTCAAACGCCGACTTGTCCGGCAGGATTTCCTCGAAGGCGTCCCTGATTTTTCCCATTGCAGTGTCAAAGTCGTTCAGCTCCGAGTCATTTATGACGATTTCCTTATATGTCTGGCTCCGTATGCATCTGGCGATTTCTGCGGCGTTTCCATCGGCCAGGTCGAAGCACCGCCTGCCTTTTGCCGGATGGATGGGAGCGAACGTCCCGCTGCACAGCGCCCAGTGCCGGAAGAGCCACTGGTTCACGTCGAACGGACTTCGGAAGCGGTGCGTCATTGTTTCCTCCAGTTTTTCTGGACAGCGGTTCCAGACTTCCTCGATGCAGCTTCTGTTGAACGGCTGCGGCATGTGCGGATTCATGAATCCGCAGAATTTCGGCCACGGCAGCAGGCTGATGTTCTTCCACAGATGCCTGCCGTACCGCGGGGAGAGCCACTTTGGGAAATTCTTCCGCATGACGGAACGCTTGCTGAAATGAGCGTTTATGATGTTCAGGTTGTTGAAGTTGATTCCGAGCATCGGAAGCTCGCCGGAGGATTTGACTTCCATCACCGCGCTGTCCCGCGGCAGTCCGTTCCTAAAGAAGAAATTTTTCCTGACCGGCGCGGTCAGGAAAAAATCGTCATTAAAATAGACGATTTGTTCCGCCAGCCCGGGAATTTTGTGCATATACAGTTCAATCGGATGGGAGCTGAACACGGGCAGATATTCCTGCGGAATGTAATCGGAATGCTTCACCCAGTGCAGCTTCGGCGCGTCAAGGTTCAGCCAGTCCGGCTTCTGTCCGCAGGTAACAAAATGAACCGTGCGCACCCATGGCGCGAACTTCTCGACGCCGCGGAACCAGTAGCGCAGAAGCCCGTAGTCGCGGTAGCGTTGCTCGCCGGCATCCGTTTCGCGTCGGTTTTCTTTTGGCGCGTATTTGTTGAATTCCGCAATCCATTCCGGGTCGCTTCCGTCAACCCACGGAATCACAAAGTCGATGTCATTGTCTTTTTTCATAAAAAAGTTCCGTCCAGAAA
>CAMWPF010000167.1 GCA_947176045.1 uncultured Treponema sp.
GGATACGGACGACCTTGTAAGCACCGACTTCATGTTCATGGAATACAGCCGGGAAATGAATTCCAAGCTGATTCAGGAGATTTCCTGCGCGGCGGCAGGCGCCTTCGGCGGCATCCCGGAACAGGTGGGCGACGCCATAACTGATTTGTGGCAGCGCACTTTTTTGAGCGGAGATTCCATGGAACAGACAGGAATTATCTGCCGTACATTGTCCGGAGAATTTGCCGGCTGCATCACAGCGGCGCCTGCTTCAAGACGGACAGAAAGGACGGTTTTTTTGACGAGCTTTTTTGTTCCGCTGAAATTCAGGGGGCTGGGCATCGGCACGGAACTGCTGGAACGGCACCGCGCCGTACTGCGCGCCTCGGGAAAAGAATGGATTTTGCTTGCATATACTGTAGTGCAGGATTCGGTGGAGCCGTTGTTGCTGCGTTCAGGCTTTGAAAAAACGGATTCTGGTTTTATGGCAAAAATCCAATGATTGGTAGTATGTTTGTAAGGAGATTTTGACTATGTACAATCGTGAAGCTGAAATTGATATGGAAGCTGTTGCATCCTTCCTTCAGGATGCTGTCTATCGGGTGAAGAATCAGGAAAATCCTGATCTTTTGAACGACATCAAAAAAGTGTTTAAGAAAAACGTTCCTTTTTCGCTGCGGATGTATGTTGCGGCGTATCTTGTGAAGGAAATGCAGAAGAACTACCGGGGCGGATACCGCAGCCAGCGCCGCGACTTCCGCGATCCGAAGCAGAAGTTTTCGCGGGAGCGTCCGATGCGCGAGCGAAAGCCGATGGGCGAAGAGTACAATTCAGTGCAGGAAGAGCGCCAGCCGCGGCCGCGGATTCAGATTGATCCTGCGGTTGCCGCGACTATTTTCATCAGCATCGGACGGAACCGCCGCGTGTTTCCGCGCGACTTGGTGGGGCTGCTCGTCAGCGTCGCTGGAATCGACCGCGACAGGATCGGCGACATCCGCGTGCTTGCCAATTATTCGTTCATCCAGCTGTTTGCCGAGGATTCTGAAAAGGCGATTTCCGCGCTCAACGGATATGACTACCGCGGCCGGAAGCTTGCGGTGAGCTATTCCCGCCAGCGCGAAGAGGGAGCGGAAGAATCCGCCGCCGCAGAGCCGTCATACGTGGAACAGGACGGCTCCGCGCCGTTCGAGCAGCAGTCCGCAGAGGATGCCGCCGCATACGCCGCCGCGGAAAAAGCCGCTGCAAACAAGGAGCCGTTTACGGCGCCCCATATTTCGGCGGCGGAAGTTCCGGCGGATGACGCCGCGCCTTCTTCCAATGATGGAAGCTATTTGGTCTGATTCATGCGGCGTGCGCCGCTGAACGCCGACAGCCCGCAGCACGGGCTGTTTTTTTATGCCTTCAGATTCTTTACAAAATCGCCGCAGGCGGTCATAATCGCGGCATGAACGACGAACTAGTTTGCATTCCGAGCGGAATTTTGCAGGCCAATACATGGATTGTGCCGCTGGCGGGAAGCGCCGTGCTGGTTGTGGATCCTGCGGCGTGCGAGTACGCGCATGACGCGGGGCGCATTACGGCGTGGCTTTCGGAGCATGGGCGCGTGCCGGTTGGAATCTTTCTGACGCACGGGCATTTCGACCATATTGCCGGGACGGCGGTCTTGAAGCGGGCGTTCCCGTCGTGCCGGATTGCGGTTCACGGCGCCGACAGCCGGATGGCCGGCGCGGAGGCGGCGGAAGTGCAGGGAACTATGTTGGAATGGATGGGGATTCCGGCGGCTCGACGGATGCTGCGCTCGCTGCCGGACGCAGATGTGCTGTTTTCCGGCGGAGAGACGTTGGATTCGGTGTTTCCTGCTGCGGAAGCGCCGTCCCTTGCGGCGGATGCGGAAGAAATCGCGGCGGCGCTTTCCCGGTGGCGCGTCCTGCATACGCCGGGACACACGCCCGGCTCCGTCTGCCTGTACAGCGGGGAGCGGAACCAGCTGATTTCCGGCGACACCGTGTTCTATCGGACGCACGGGCGTACGGACTTGGAGGGCGGCAGCGAGTCTGAAATGGCGCGCTCGCTTTCATACTTGCGGAAGACGCTTCCGCAGGACGCCGCCGTATATCCGGGGCATGACGCGTACGGATTTCCGCTTTCCAAAACGCTTCCAGCCTGACGCGCTCCGTCTGCTTTTCATTCACGCGTTATTTCACTATACTTTCTGCATGGAACACGGTACGATCACTTCGGACAATCATGCGGCGCTGTGGCACGGGCGCTTTGCGGAAGGGCCTGACGCGCAGGCCGTCGCATTTGAAACGTCGATTCATGTTGACGAGCGGATGGCGCTGGACGACATCCGTGGAAGCCGCGCGCACGCGCGGATGCTCGGCTCCGCCGGAATCATTTCAGCGGCGGAGGCGGATGAGATTGTCCGCGGCTTGGATTCCATCGAGGCCGATCTGCGTTCCGGCGCCCTGCGCATCGACACGTCGGCGGAGGACATCCATTCGTTCATTGAAGCCGTCCTTACAGACAGGATCGGAGAGCCGGGGCGCAAGGTGCATACGGGGCGTTCGCGCAACGACCAGATCGCGCTGGACGAACGGCTGTATCTGTGCCGGTACGTTCCCGATGTGCAGAACCGGATCCTCACGCTGATTGCCGCGCTCGCCGAAATTGCGGAGGCGCACACGGCGGACATCATGCCCGGCTACACGCACATGCAGCACGCGCAGCCGGTTACGCTGGCGCACCATTTGTGCGCGTGGGCGTGGATGCTCTGCCGCGACTGGGAGCGTCTGGAGGACGCGCTCAAGCGCATCCGCATTTCTCCGATTGGAGCGGGCGCGCTTGCCGGGAGCGGGCTGCCGTTGAACCGCCGGCACGAGGCGGAGCTGCTCGGCTTTTCGGAAATCACGATGAATTCGCTGGACAGCGTCTCCGACCGCGACTATTGCATTGAAGTCGCGGCGGCGCTGTCGCTCGTCCAGATGCACCTTTCGCGCTTCTGCGAGGAAGTCGTCCTGTGGTCCACGTCGGAATTCGCGTTCATCGAATTGAGCGAGCGGTGGTCGACCGGCAGTTCGATTATGCCGCAGAAGAAGAATCCTGACTTTGCGGAGCTTGTCCGCGGGCGGACGGGGCGCGTCTACGGCGACCTCGTCGCGCTGCTGACGATGATGAAGGGGCTGCCGCTCGCCTACGACCGCGATATGCAGGAGGACAAGGCGAGCCTGTTCGACGCGTGCGACATCGTGCTTTCATGCGTCCAAGTCTTCACGAAGATGATTTCCACGGCGTCATGGAACGTGGAGAAGATGGCGGCGGAGTGCCGCGACGGATTTTTGAACGCTACGGACGTCGCCGACTACCTTGTCCGAAAGGGGATGCCGTTTCGGACGGCGCACGGCGTTTCCGCGCGGGCTGTCCGCCGCGCCATTGAAAAGGGCTGCCGTCTGGAGGATCTGCCGTTGGAAGATTTCCGTGCCTGTTCGGAACTGATCGGCGGGGACATCTACGGCGTCATCACGCCGGAAGCCTGCGTCAACGCGCGGCGGACGGACGGCGGGCCTGCGGCGGAAAAGGTTCTGGAGCAGATTGCGGCGCTTAAAACGTATGCGGCGCGCGCAAAGCAAATCGTCTGAACGCGCGGAATCAGCTTCCCGCGTCAAAATATACAAATCTTTCAGGAGTTGTAAAATGAAAAGAATTGGTTTGGTTCTCGCCCTTGCGGTGGCGCTTTCCCTCGGATTTGCCGGATGCAAAAAGGCGCAGGCAAACAATGGAAATTCGTTGGAGGCGCTTAAAAGCCGCGGCGTTTTCGTTCTGGGGCTGGACGACTCGTTCCCGCCGATGGGCTTCCGCGACGACGACAGCAACATCGTCGGCTATGACATCGACTTGGCGAAGGAAGTCGCCGCGCGCCTCGGCGTAGAATTTGAGGCGAAGCCGATTGATTGGGCGGCGAAGGAGATGGAGCTTTCCACGGGAACGATCGACTGCATTTGGAACGGCTTTACAATGGAGCCGGAGCGCGAAGAGGCGCTCGCCTTCTCGAAGCCGTACCTTGAAAACGAACAGGTTCTCGTCGTTCGGGCGGACAGCGGAATTGAAACGCTTGCGGACGCAGCCGGCAAGGTCATCGGACTGCAAAGCGGATCCAGCGCGCAGATGGCGGTGGACAAGAATCCGGACTTTGCCAACTCCATCAAAAACGTGGTCTATTTCAAGGACAACATCACGGCGCTGAACGATCTGTTCGTCGGCGGCATCGACGGCGTCGTCATGGACAGCGTTGTCGCGGCGTATGACATTTCGCAGAGCGGAAGGCCGCTTGTCATTGTGGACGACGTGCTTTCTGAAGAGATGTATGTCGTCGCGTTCCGCAAGGGCGACGTCGAACTTCGCGATGAAGTTCAGAAGATTCTGGAAGAAATGGCCGCCGACGGAACGGTTGAGGCGATCACCACGGAGTGGTTCGGCAGCAACATTTCCGCCATCGGAAACTAAATTCCGCATGGCAGGCATTCGATATGTAAAAATGCTGAAGGCGATGCTGCACGGTTCTGCAACATCGCTGGAAGTG
>CAMWPF010000168.1 GCA_947176045.1 uncultured Treponema sp.
GTGTCGATGATGACGGCCGGACCGAGCGGAAGCAGCTCCATCGCCTTCCGTACGGGATCCGTCGTAGTTCCCTTTACGTCGGAGACAATCGAAAGTGCCTGCGCCGTCACCGCGTTCACGAGGCTCGACTTGCCTGCGTTGCGCCGCCCGAAAAATGCAATGTGGATCCGGCTGCCGGATGAAGCTTCGTTCAGACTCATGGAAGAATTCTACCATATTTTGCGCCTGCGCCGCAAATGAAAAGCGGCCGGTCCGCCAATTTATTGACAGAACGCGGGATTGAAGATACATTCTTTTTTATTGCAAGGAATTGATTTGCGGAGGAATCAGGTGCGGACTGTCAGAAAGATGATGCTTGCATGTGCGGCGGTTTTCGCCTGCCTTTTGCTTTCGTCCTTTTCACGGGCGGGCGGGGCGAAGGACGTCGTTTCCGGCTGCATTGCGCACTACGGGAACGAACCGTTCACATACATCGCGCTCAAGGCGGACGACGGGGAAGTCTACCGCATCCGTGCGGATGCGGAGCTTGACCGGGAGCTGCGGACTCTGGACGGCGCGCGCATCGAGCTGCACGGAACGGTCGGCATATCGGAAGCTGACGGAAGGAAGTGCATCCAGGCCGCCGCATTCCGCCGGATGGATTCCAGATAAGGAGATGTGATATGAAAAACGAAAGGCAGCACTACATACCGTTTGTCGCAATCCTGCTGCTGCTCGGCCTTGGTGCGATGGGCATTCAGAGCGCGGTTCTTTGCAAGGGTTTCATTACAACGCTGCGCAAGAATTCGCAGGCGGACGTCGCCGTCATTTCTCGGCTCGGGGCGGAAAAGCTTTCCGTCGAAATTCAGGAAATGCTCGCGCCGTACTGCGAGATGGTCGTAAGCCTTTCCTCTCTTGCAGAAGTCAAAAGCGATCCTGAATTCCTTTTGACGGCGATGGAAGGGCTTGTCCATTTTGAGAAGGAAGGCTTCTCGCTGTACTACGGCACGGAAGCCTCGAGGCATGACGCATCCGGCGGCGGCATCTATGTGGACAGCACCGGCTGGATTCCCGACGAAGACTGGGAGCCGAAGAACCGCCCGTGGTTCCAGTCGGCGGCCGGTGCGCCCGGCGGCATTGTCTTCACAGAACCGTACGTCGATGCCATGACAGGAAAGACCTGCGTCACCGCATCTACCGCCGCATCTGGCAAAGACGGCGCGCTCATGGGCGTCGCCGCGGCGGACTTCATCCTCGACGATCTGACCGAGCTTATTTCAAGCTTCTCGATTTCTCAAAACGGCTCGATCTTTCTGATTGACGGAGACGGACTGTACATCACGAATCCCGACGCGCGAAAGATTATGGCGGCAAACTACTTTCAGGAAAGCGCCGTCTTCGGACAGCTCCTCGGCGCGGAAGGATGCCTTGACGGACAGCCGCACGGAATCACCATGAACGGAACGTACTTTGCGATCGCCCCTTGTGCGGGAACTCCCTGGCTCGTCGTTGCGGAAGGCCCGGTCTCAGACTTCACCGCGCAGTCCGACGCTGCGACGCGGGCGCTGCTTGCCGTGATGGGCGGCATTTCAGTCGTTGTCGCCGTCGTCGTCCTGCTGCTTGCGCGCGGCATCGGCAAGACGTTCGTGCGGCTTTCCGAACACTGCACGCGCCTTGCTTCCGGCGACTTCACGGCGGAGTGCGAGGATTCGCTGATTCAGGAGGCTTCCTCGCTTGCTCATGGCTTTGAGGCGTTCTCCAGAAGCATTGCGCTCATCATTGAAAAGACGATGGGCGCCGTCCGCTCGGTAGAGAAGATGTCGGCTTCGCTTTCTGAAACCGCCGCTTCAATAAATACATCGCTTGATGTCGCCGTAGGCGCGATTTCCCAGATGGGCGAGACGGTGCGCGCGCAGAGCGGCTCCGTAGACCATGTGGACGAGACAATCGGCGCTATCGCGGGCGAGATGGACGGATTTTCAGCGGAAATTGAAAGCCAGAACGGCGTCATTACCGGCGCCGTCTCCTCAATCGAGTGGATGGTTCAGAACGTCGTTACATTCAAGGAGCGCATTTCAAGCGCCGCGTCGCGCGTGGACGAGCTTGTCGCGTCCTCTTCGAAAAACAAGGAGGCGATTTCAGCGGCGGCGGCGCAGATCCTCGGCGTCAAGAACGATTCCGAGGCGCTGCTTGAAATGAACAAGGTCATCTCCGACGTCGCGGCGCAGACAAACCTGCTCGCCATGAACGCCGCGATTGAAGCCGCCCATGCGGGCGAGGCGGGAAAGGGGTTCGCCGTCGTCGCAGACGAAATCAGGAAGCTTGCGGAAATGACGTCCAGCCAGGCGAAGGCGTCCAGCGAGTCCCTCGGCTCCATCCAGCAGAAGATTGACGAAGTGGCGCAGGCATCCCAGGGCGTCGAGCGCGGATTCGAGACGACCATCGCGCATATCAGGGACTTTTCGGACGTATTCAGCGCGCTGGAGGCGTCGGCGGTCGAGCAGGGCGACCGCGCGGGCGGAGTCCTCAAGTCGACCGGCGAAATCCTCAGCAGCACGGGCAAGGTGAAGGACAGCACGCGGCGGATTTCCGCAAGCACGGCGCAGACGGTGGAAGTGTGCCGCACGCTCAAGGAGGCGAACCGCCTTGTCAACAGCGGACTTGCGTCCTGTACGGAGGCGTCGCAGGCGCTTCACGCGTCGTCGGAGCAGATCCTGCGCACTGTCGATCTGGCAGAACGTTCTGTCCGCGACTTGACGCAGGCGGTCGGCGAATTCAAAGTGCAGGGCGCATGACGAACAGTGACGTGGTGCGGATTGCGCTTGAGCAGTCTGCGCGGGACATCGGCTGCGCGCCGGAAGATTTCATGAAGGCGCGGAGTGCCGTCGTTCCGCTGCGGCTCGGAGCGGACGCGCGCGCCTATTACGAGCAGCCTGTGTCCTGCACGCTCGTTTCCTACGGCTGCGGCGTTGTCGCCGGAACGCAGGACGCTTTCCGCGCGGATGTGGAGGAATACCTGCAAAAGTTCCCGTCATTCCGCTGCTTCGAGACGCCTGCCATCCACTGGCTTGACGCGCGCCTTTCACCGCGCGGGCAGAAGGCGTGCTATATGGCGGAATACTTCCTGCCGGACGTGGAGCGTCTGCGGCCTTCCGTGTGCCGGTACGAAGTGAGGCTGCTTGAGCCGCCCGACTTTTCCGGGCTGTACCTGCCTGAATGGAGCAACGCGCTGTGCGAAAAGCGGAAGGAGCTTGACGTCCTGTGCGCCGGTGCGTTCGACTGCGGAAGGCTTGCCGCGCTTGCAGGCTGCTCCGCCGACTGCGGAACCATGTGGCAGATCGGCGTGGACGTCCTTCCTGAATACCGCAGGCAGGGGATTGCCTCCGCGCTCACCAGCGCGCTTGCGGGGGAAGCGCTCCGCCGGGGCAAGGTGCCGTTCTATTGCGCCGCGTGGTCGAACATCGCCTCCGTACGGAACGCGCTGAAATGCGGCTTTGTTCCGGCGTGGGTGGAGCTGACCGTAAAGCCCGCGCAGATTGTTGACGCCATGAACGCATGACGCTGTGCGGCAGGAGGAGTAAGACAATGGATTCCATCGAGCTTCAGTTCAACAAGATTGCGGAAGAATACGGCGCGGGAACGGGGCTTTTGTCCTCGTTCTGGCTGAAGGAATTTCCGCGGGCGCAGTTCGTCCTCGTCGACGTTGCGGAGGAAATGCTTTCTGTCGCGCGCAGGCGGTTTTCGGGGCTTGCAAATGTGTCGTTCGTCCGCGCGGATTATGCCGCGTCCCTTCCCATCCAGAATTTCAGCGCGGTGATTTCGGCGCTGTCAATCCACCATCTGGAGGACGGGCGGAAGCAGGAGCTGTTCGGCAGGATTTTCAGCGCGCTTCCGGACGGCGGCCTGTTCGCGAACTACGACCAGTTCTGCGCCGGCACGCCGGAGATGAGCCGCAGGTTCGACTCGTACTGGGAGGAGCAGCTTGTCAAAAGCGGACTTTCCGGGCGGGACATCGCGCTGTGGAAGGAGCGGCGCGCGCTCGACCGGGAATGCTCCGTCGAGGCGGAGCTTGCGATGCTGCGCCGCTGCGGCTTTTCAGCGGAATGCGCGTATTCCTCGGGAAAGTTCGCCGTCGTCATGGCGGTCAAGGAGTGAGCCCTTGCGCTGATGCTGCTTCCGGCGTCGCATATTTTGGGAAAAATGCCCTTGCACCTTTTTCCCTCGATGGAGTAAAATACGTTTTAAAACAGAATCAAAACCAAGAGGAGGACGGATCAGTATGAATGAGGCATTGCAGGAATGGCTTGACAGGGAGCTTCGGGACTTTGAACCGGTATGGAAGTCCTTCCGAAGCAGGCAGCGGAAGATGCATTATATCTGGATGGCGGCTGCCGTGGCAGGCCTGGTTGTCTTAGGCTTTGTCGCGGGCTACAATGCGGCCTACGTGCTGCCGGTGCATCTGCCAATCGGCATCGGGCTTGCGGCGTTCATCTGGCTGTGCGTGCTGTTTACGGGCCGGAACGGAACGATGAAGGATGCGAAAAGGCGCTTTGAGGAAGCC
>CAMWPF010000169.1 GCA_947176045.1 uncultured Treponema sp.
TGTCGCCGTCATTCATCTCCATGATGAAGTCTTCCGGAGCGATGTTCTTTTCCTTAAGAAGCGCCGTGTGAACCATCGTAATGAAATGGCCGACAGACCAGTTCTCCTTGAGGAGCGCCGCGAACGGAACGATGCCGTTCTCTTCCAGCGTCGCGCAGACGCGCTCCAGATCACGGTACGTTTCCGGCGGCTGAAGTCCCAAGTCATCGAAAATCTTCTTGTTGTAGATGATGCCGATTCCCGCATAATCCATCGGCAGGGCGTACTGCTTTCCGTTCCATGTGACAGCCGGCAGGGAGCTGGGCAGGACGCTCTTTATCGCGTCCGTATCTGACAAATCCAGCAAGTAGCCTTTGGAAGCATACTCACGGACGCGGGAATAGGACTGCATCTGCATGATGTCCGGCAGATCGCCTTGAGCCGCACGGGCGGACATCGCAGCGTCCGCATCATTCGGAATGATGAGCATATCGACTGTAATTCCAGGATTCGCCTTCTCGAAGGCCTTTACGATCTTTTTCAAGCCTTCCTGATTTTCCTGCTTGTAATAGTACATTTCAAGCTTAACGTTTCCCGAAGCGTCCGACGGGGACGCGCCTTTTTTCTGGCAACCTGTAAATGCTGCCGCAACCAGCGCAACGGCAGCAACCGACGTCATTATCTTTTTCATTTTTTCCTCCGTGAGCAAGATAATTAATTCTCTTAGAAGCATATTACAATTATGATATGTTCATTATCAAACCGAAGGTAGAATTTGTCAAACAAAAACTGCTGTTTTTTTCGGCTCCCGACAGGAAACCCACAATCAGAATATGTCATGCCGGCGCGGCGGACGGCGTCCAGTACCGCCCTCCCCACGTCTCGAAGCTCCATTCTTCCTTGAACTCATTGCATTCGTAGTCGATATAATAGAGGACGCCGTCCTGCACAATGAAATTCGTGGGATACCAGTCGATGTTCAGCCCGGCGGCGCGGCACAGGCGGGACATCCGGCGCGCCTGCTCCAAAAGCCCGCCGTCAATCCTGCCGGCCGCCGCAAGCTCCGCGGCAGTCGGCCCGTCGATGAATTCCTTCACAATCCGCTCCGACGCCGCATCCACGTCTATGAGGCGCGGCATCGCAATCCCCACACGGACAAGCCGGCTGTAGTCGGCGCGCTCCGCCTCGATTTTGTTTCCGAACGTGTAGTAGTCGCACGGCTCGTGGTGGATCTGCTTGAGCACCACCGGAGCCTCCCCTTCGGGCGCGCCGTTCCGTGCCGCACGGTATGAATAGCCGCCCTTCCCCTTTCCAAGCAGCCGCAGCGGCGTATACAGCACGCCGTTCACGGCAACCGCCGTCCCGATTTCCAGCACCGCGCATCCTTCCGCCAATCCGGGCCTCCTCACTTCCTGAACAGCACGATTCCGCCGGGACGCAGCGCCGTTCCGTCGAATCCTGCGCTGAACAGAACCTGCCGCGCCCCGTCCGCAGGCAGTTCCGGCAAAAAATCAGCGGAGCCGGCGTTCATGCAGACTTCCAGAACGTCCGCGCCGCCTCCGCCCGCCGCGTCCATGCCGGTCGGAACACGCTTTTCGTAGCGGATGATCCTGTCCGCTCCATCACCGCCGTCCGTTCCGAGCCACAAGATGTCCGCCGAACGCATCTGCGGACATTCCGCGCGCAGGCGGACAAGCGTCCGAACGGCGGAAATCATCTTGTCATGCAGACCGCCGTCGATTTCATCCCACGGCATGCACTTCCGGTTCATGTCGCCGCCCGCGCCTTCCATCGCGATTTCCGTTCCATAATAAAGGCAGGCGCTTCCCGGCATGGAAAGCAGCAGGACGAGCTTTTGCAGGAACTGGGCGCGGTCCGCGCAGCAGGAGGCGGCGCGGTCGGTATCGTGCGTGTCAAGAAAGTTGAACAGCACTTTGGAAACCTGTTCGCTGTACATCGAAAGGACGCGGTTCAGCGCGAAATGCAGCTCCTGCGCTGGAAGCGACTCCGTGCTGAAGAAGCGGTCCAC
The DNA here is from genome assembly GCA_947176045.1 of uncultured Treponema sp. Lineage (GTDB taxonomy): Bacteria > Spirochaetota > Spirochaetia > Treponematales > Treponemataceae > Treponema_D. Next base: position 2,009 of record CAMWPF010000169.1, read on the forward strand.
CGCCTGAATGAACGGATAGTTCATCACCGAATCATATTCGTCGCCCTGGAGCCACTGCACGGAGTCATGCCAGATTTCGCCGAGCAGGAACAGATCCGGATTGAGCGGCTTGAGCCCGCGCCTGAGATGCCGGATGAAGCTGTGGGCGACCTCATTTCCGACATCGAAGCGGATGCCGTCGATGCGCCACACGGAGACCCAGCGGCGGCATATTTCCAGAAAATAGTCGGCGACTTCAGGATTGTTCGTGTTCAGCTTCGGCATTCCAGCATAAAAGGAAAACGAGAAGAAGCGGGCGTCGTCCGTCTTGAAGCTGCCGGTGTCCACCGGCAGCGAATTCACGAAGAACCAGCCGAAGTACTTTGACTTCTCCCCGTTCCGGACGACGTCCTGCCACGGCGCGAAGTCCCAGCCGCAATGGTTGAACACCGCGTCGATCATCACGCGGATTCCGCGGGCGTGCGCCTGCTCCACCAATTCCCGCATATCTTCTTCCGTCCCGAAGTCGGGATCGATTTTCATGTAGTCTGCCGTATTGTACTTATGGGTGCTTGCCGATTCAAAGACCGGCGTCAGATATATTCCTGAAACGCCGAGCGACTGTATATAGTCCAGCCGCCGGATGACGCCGCGCAGATCTCCGCCGAAAAAGTCATTGTAGGAAGGCGCCCGTCCGTCCGCCCATTCCCGGTTCCTGAAGCGCTTGGTATGCGAGCCGCCAGAACAAAAGCGTTCGGGGAAGATCTGGTACCAGACCGTTCCTTCCGCCCATTTCGGAACGACGGCGACGTCGGACGGATTGAGCCACGGCATCTTGAAGCAGACCGCAGCCTTCCGACGGCCGCCGGACAGCTCTTCCTCCGTATAAAAGTCGTCCTCGTAGAAATACAGCTTTTCGCCGCCGCTGAACACCTCGAAATAGTATTGCAGGCGCTTGAATTTCGGCGCAAGCGTAACGCTCCACAGCTTGTGGTGCTTCAGCTCGCACTGAAGGCGCATTGCGGCGGCAGTCCCCTGCCATTCGTCAAGCTTAAGCAGCTTGTCGATGTACGGATCTTCCCAAACGACGTTCACGGCGGAAACATCCTTTCCCGTGCGGACGTTCAGCCGGATGCGGCTTTCGTCCAGCGCATAGCAGTCTGTCAGAGCGCTCCTGTGCTGTATGGCGGCAGTATTCATATTCACCTCGCTGATTGCAGTATACGCTTCCCAAATATAATTATCTTGCAGTATACTATCGAAAATATAACACAAAACTGCGCCGGCGCGCTCCGCACTATGGGACACTCCGGCAGGGAGGTTTGAGCCATGCCCGTCGAGCCGTTCCGCGAAACAAAAATCCACGGGAGCTTGAATTTTCCGTTCATCGTCTACAACGGAAACATTCCTGAATACCTCCGCCATTTCCCCCTGCACTGGCACGACGAATTCGAAATCATCTCTATTGAAAGCGGCACGGGCTTCATCAGCGTCCAGTCGGAATCGTTCACGTGCCGCGCAGGAGACATCTTCCTCATTCCGCCGGGCTGCATCCACACAATCTTCCAAAAAGAGGCGGAATCCATGCGCTACTTCAACATCCTGTTCCGCTTCACCTTGCTGGAGGAAGACCAGAATTCCGTCTGCTTCAAAAAATACTTCCGTCCGTTTTCAAAAGGAGGCAGGCTCAGCAAGATCCGGCTAGAACGGACGGACGCGCTCAATCAGAAGATTGCGCCTTATGTCAAGACGCTCATCGAAAACCGGCATGAAAGCGCTGACGGATTTGAGCTGATGGTGAAGTCGGCGCTGTACGCCATCCTGTTCTATATCAAGGACATCCTCGTTCCTGCGTCCGAAACGTCCGCCGCGCAGGACTATTCCATCGAACGGCTGCGCCCGATCCTCCAGTACATCCGCGAACAGTTTGCGGAAGGCATGACCGTCGAATCAGCCGCGGCGCGCGCGAACCTTTCTCCGAGCCACTTCATGAAGACGTTCAAGCGGCTCACCGGCAGCACGTTCACCTCATACGTGAACCTGTACCGGCTTGAATCAGCCGCGCTGATGCTCCGTACGACGGACAAAAGCGTCCTTGAAATCTGCGGTGAATGCGGATTCCGCAACTTTTCCTATTTCATCCGCGCATTCAAGAAGTCATATGGCATGACGCCCGGCGCGTTCCAAAAGACGGCGCGGCGCTCCGCCCGCTGATGTTGCGCCCGCTGATATAATTTTTTGTTAAAGAACAGCTGAAAGCCGCTCCAATTCCGCCGTTTTTTCGCGACTTCCGCGAATTCCTCTCTGGAGAGAAAAACAAAAGAGAGGTGTCTTATGACAAGTACAGCCGTATCCCTGCGCGCGGAGCCGAAATGCCGCCTGCCGTTCATCCACATCGCCGTCCTCGCCGGAATCATCGCAGCGGCGCTGGTGCCGGCGTCCTGCGGCATGAACGAGGAAAGCGTCGAAATCGCGGACGGAAACTACAGCGCGCCCGTGCTGGAATCGTTTTCCGTCACGGGAAGCAGCTCGCTC
>CAMWPF010000170.1 GCA_947176045.1 uncultured Treponema sp.
ATGGGGCGCCGCCGCCATCGCCCCGTGGTATCCGCTGCTTTCCTACCGCTCCGCGCAGATTGAGCGCATGAAGCGGCGCATCGTTTCCGCAGTGAAGGCGGCCTCTCCCCATGCGGAAATTCTGGACGCGGCGCTGTGCGTCAATTCAAAGCACGCGCATGTCGAACGGGAGCGTTTGCAGGCGCGCGCTGATGAGGTGGATCCGCCGCGATTGTATGGAAGCGGAATGCTTGTCGTCAGGCCGTCATGGCAGCTTTCCGACGATTTGAAGGCGTCTCTGCCGTACCTCGCCGCGCTGTTCGGGGAGGACGGCGGAGGCTCCTGGTCTGTGGACGTGCTGTGAACGGACGGAATGCGCGGCTAGAACCAGAACCGCACGCCGACGTCCGACGGAAAGCGGATGGGAACCTGCATTCCTGAATCCTGCCCGAATACCGCTCTGACTTCCGGCTGGACGCCCTGCTGCGCGTACAGCTCAAAATAGCCGTCGAAGAAAATCCAGCTCATTCCGAAAAATGCGCGCGGCGCGGCGCCGACGCTCACGCTGCTGCCGGAAAACGATGCGCCCGCCATAAGTCCGACTCCGAAGAACCATTTCCAGCAGTCTGAAATGCGCGGGTTCAAAATCCAATAGTCGGCGGCGGCGGAAACGTCGAAGCTCCCGGATAGAAAGTCGAAGTCCGTGGATACGGCGATGTAGAACGGAATCCGGTCGAATTTCATGGAGCAGGCGGCGCCAGCCGCCAGGAAGCGGCCGTCTTCCGTCGAAATGCCGGGAATGATGCGGAGCTGCGGTCCGATTCCGTCGGCGGGAAGCGCGGCGCAGCACAATGCGGCGGCCGCCGCAAGCAGCAGCGTTCGGAGCGTCTGAATGTATGTCGTGCGGCGGAGCGTCCGCGTTGCTGTCGGTGTCGTCATATTAAATTCCTTGTCGGTGATGTGCCGCCGCGGATGCGTTCGGTTGCCTACCACTGTACCTTTCGTTATAATAAAATGCAAGAGACTATTTGATTTTGAGGTGCTTTTTTATGAACGCAGCGCTTGAGACATTGAAGGAACGCGGATTCTTCCAGCAGTGCACGGATGTGGACGGACTGTCCGAACGCATGGACGCCGGCCCTGTTGCGTTCTATGTCGGATGCGATCCGACAGGTCCGAGCCTCCATATCGGACACATGGTTCCGTTTTTCGCCCTGCGCCACCTGCGGGAGGCGGGACACACCGGCATCGCCTTGATTGGCGGCGGAACCGCCCGCATCGGCGATCCCAGCGGCAAGACGGAGATGCGCCGGATGATTTCCTACGATCAGATTGACAGCAATGTGGAGAAGATTCAGGCGCAGCTTGACCGCTTCATCGGCTTTGACGGCAGGACTGCGTTTTCCGACAACAACAAGAGCTGGCTGGCGGATTTGAACTACATCGACTTCCTCCGAGAAATCGGCTCCTGCTTCAGCGTGAACAAGATGCTGAGCTTCGAGGCGTACAGGCAGCGCCTGGAGCGGGGGCTGTCGTTCATCGAATTCAACTATCAGCTGCTGCAAAGCTACGACTTCCTGATGCTCCACCAGCGGTACAACTGCGTCCTGCAGATCGGCGGCGACGACCAGTGGGGAAACATCACCGCCGGCGTCGATTTGATCCGCCGGAAGCTCGGCGGTACGGCGGAGCTGAACAAGGCGCACGAGGCGTTCGGCTTGACGTTCCCGCTCGTCACGCGCTCCGACGGAAAGAAGATGGGGAAGACGGAGCAGGGCGCGGTCTTCTTGGATCCGGCGCTGACAAGCGTCTACGACTTCTTCCAATACTGGCGGAATGTCGCCGATGCGGACGTGCGCAAATTCTTCATGCAGTTTACGTTCCTTTCCGTTCCAGAAATCGAAGGAATCTGCGCGGGAAACATCAACGAGGCGAAGGAGCGCCTCGCGTACGAGGTAACGGTCTTGATCCACGGACGCGGGGAGGCCGACAAGGCGATGGCGGGAGCGCGCGCCGCGTTCGGCGGGCAGGGCGACAAGTCGGCGATGCCCTCCGTCGAGCTGGACAAGTCCCTGGTCGCAGACGGCATCGGCGTCATCGATTTGTTTGCGGCGGCGCATATCGGCGGCTCAAAAAGCGAAATCAGGCGGCTGGTGCAGCAGGGCGGCGCGGCGGTGAACGGCGAGGTGGTTTCCGACGTGAAGCAGGTCATTACGACCGTCGGCGCTGATGATTCGGGCGAATTCATCCTGCGCGCCGGAAAAAAGAAATTTGTGCGGGTGGTGCTCAAGTAGGCGCCGGGCGGTTCTTTCGGAGCGGAAGCGGATGCCGCGCGCGGCATCCGCTTCATCATTTCTTTCTTGAAAAAAATGCTCGGATTTTCTTCAAGAGGCTTTTGAAAAAGCTGAGCAGCCGCCGGAACAATCCGGGATTCCGCAGCCTTTCAAGGCGGCGGTAGCCTTCCAGCAGCTCCGCTTTCGTGAATTCCTTGCGCTGGTTGTTTTCCTCAAGCTCCACTTCCAGCTCTTCTGCTTCCGTCATGCTGTCCACGATGACGGCGCTGATGCTTGTCCATCCCAACGCCTTCGCTGCCTGCAGCCGGCGTTCGCCTGCAATCAGCTCATAGTTGCGGTTCAGCGTGATCGGATTGAGCAGTCCGTATGTGCGCAGGCTTTCCTTGAGCGGCTCCAAGTCGCCCAAATCCTTTCTGACGCGCTTCTTGATTTTGATGTCTGCGATGTTTGCAAGCATGCTGGCTATTCCATCAGATAATTGTAGTCCGGCAGCGGTGCGTCCGGCTCCTGCGCGTGCGGCGGGATGTCGGCGCTGCCAGCTTCCTGCATTGAATGTATATCTTCCGCGTTCAAAAAGTCAAGGTTGAATTGCAGCGGCGCCGTATCAATCTGCGCCGTGAGGTGCTGCCCGGACTGGTAGCGCTCCATCTGGAGCCGCGAAATCGCCAGCGTGGACGCCGTCTTGTTTGAATGAACCGCGCAGATTTCCGTCGGCTGGGTTCCGGCGATGAACCACTGCGTCGTAACCGTTCCGCTGCAATCCTCCGTCGGAATCTGTCCGCTGGAGGAGCAGACTTTGACCTGTATGACGCCTTCCGGCGGGCGCGGGAAATTTTTGGAAATCATTCCGCGGTGGATTTCGCGCATGTAGTCGCCCCACGCGAATCCGGCGAGCGTGGCGCCGGTGATGTTCAGGCCGAGTGATTGTCCCGGCCGGTCGAATCCGAACCAGAACGTCGAAGTGTAGTACGGCGTCGAACCTGACGTCCATGCGTCCGCCCAGTTCTGCGTCGTTCCCGTCTTGCCCATCGCGGGAATGGAATAGCGCCTGCCGTCATCCGTCCGATAGGTGAACTTCCATCCCTGCGAGGTCAGCGTTCCCGACTGGACGGTCTGCTCCAGCAGCTTTGTCATTACGAACGCCGTCTGCGGAGGGATGATCTGCGCGGCCTCCCCCTTCGCCTGCTGCGCCTCCCGGATGCTCCGTTCCGGATTCAGGATGATGTTTCCGTTCCTGTCCTCGACGGTGCGGATCGCCATCGGCGTCACCTCCTTTCCGCCTCCGGCGATGACCGCATAGGCGCGCGCCAGTTCGACCGGACGCACGGAGCAGACGCCCAGTCCGAGCGGATAGCCGGGAACGAATCCGCGGGAGGCGACGTCCTCTTTCGGAATGCCGAGCAGCGATGTGGAGCGGCTGATCGCCGCGTCGAATCCGATGCCGTCGAGCACTTTGAGCGACGGTACGTTCATGGAATGGATGAGCGCATAGTACAGCGGGATGTTTCCGAGCCATTCGCCGCGGAAGTTGAGCGGAATGTACGGCTTTCCGTCCGCCGTGTGGAAGACGACCGGCGTGTCCGAGATGATGGTGGCGGGCGTGAATTTCCGCGAGTCGATCGCCTCCGTGTAGTAGAGCGGCTTGAACGTGGAGCCGGGCTGCAATTTCGCCTGCACCGCGCGGATGAATTGGTTTTCGCCGCTGAATTTGCTTCCGCCGACGAGCGCCGTGATATAGCCGGTTTCGTTTTCGAGGGAAATCATCGTGCCTTCGATGGTCGTCCGCTCATTCTCCTGCTTTGTCTTTGCGTTCGCCTTGTTGACGATGCTCACCTTGAGGCTGTCCATGCCGCCGATCATCGAAAGGACGTCGAGCACGGGGTTGAGCTGGTTCAAGTACGTCGCATGGGAGATTGCCTCGGCGCGCTGCTCCGATACTTTGAGCGCCGGAAGGTTGAACATGAGGGCGAGCAGTTCTGTCATCGGAACGTAGGTGTTGTAGGCGACGGCTGATTTTGAACTGCGCTCCCGCTGGTACTTCGCGTTCGCGTCCGCGATGTAGCGCTCCATGACGGCTTCCGCCGCCTTCTGATGGGAAAGGTTGAGCGTCGTGTTGACGGTGAATCCGCTGGTGTAGATGTTCTTCGACCCCTAAAACATTAAAACAAGCTCCCGGCGCACATACTCGCTGAACCACGGGGCGCTGTCGTCGCGCATGAGG
>CAMWPF010000171.1 GCA_947176045.1 uncultured Treponema sp.
ACGGAGCCGGTGCTTCGGAAAAAGCGGAACAACTCCGTATCCTCCCATTTTGCCTTCTCCACATAACACAAAATTCCGACGAACTGGGCCTCAACGGCGACATCCTCAATCTTCACGAAGGCGTTCGGATAATATCCGGAGACAAATTTGCGGCAGAGCGCGACAAAATCGCCTGTTCCGGACATCAAATACGCCTGCAAGTTGCTGTTCTGGTTCAATTCTGCGTACCGTGAAATCAAAGCGGCGACATCGCGGTAGTTCGGCGTGATTTCCTGAATCTGCTTCAAATACGAAAGCCCGCTCGAAATATTGTGCTGCGCGATGCATGTGTTCGCAAGTTTGTACAGGATGGAAAGCTTGGTTTCCTGCGGAATCGTCGCAAGCTTGAGCGCGATTTCGTAGTCTTGAACCGCAAGCTCCGGCTGCCCCTGCTTTTCATGGATTGCGCCTGCGGAAAGGCAGGACTGCGCGCCGAACACGGGATCCGGCCGCAAGTGCATGAAAATTTTAAGCGCCTTGACACCGTTGCCCGTCTCGTCCATCGCGGAGGCAAGATAAAACAGCACTTCCTTGTTGTCCGGCTTCTCGTTGAGCGCGCGGTGCAGATAGTTCAAGCTTTCACGATATTTTTTTGAATGATAGTACGCAAGTCCCATCGGCTCGTTGATTTCCGGACTTTCCGGATTCAAGGCGGCGGCGCGCTTAAGGCACATCACCGACTTTTCATATTCCTTCTTTTCCAGCATGATTTTGCCGATATAGAGGTTCGACATGAAGTCCTTCGGGTCGCTCCGCAGCGCCTTCAAAAATCCGTTGACAGCCTCATCGCTCTTGCCAATCTTGTACGCGCAGACGGCATAGCGGGAGGAAACCGTCTTTTGATCGATTTCTGTATGCACTGCGAGCAGCTGGAACAACGATTGATACAGTGGATACGCCTTATCATACGTCTGCTCCTTGAAATATACGTCCGCCAATTGCGTCAGCGCCGGAATATTGCGGGGATCACGCGCAAGCTTCTTCGTGCAGTCCCTGATGATGATGCTCCGGTTCTGCACCTTCGGATTCTTTCCACCGGCGCCGCCGCCCTTCTTCTTGGCGCCGCCCAATGCCATCAATGAAATCAAAAGCGCGGCCGCGGCGATTACAGCAATCAATATAGGAATCATTTTTTATGCCTCGACAGTATTTTTCAGCAGCCCCACCATTTCTGCGATCCGGGAAACTGCAATCTTTATTTTTTCCGTGTCCGTTGCATAGCAGCAGCGCACAAATCCTTCTCCGCCCGCGCCGAACACTTCGCCGGGAACAACCGCGACCTGATAGTCCTCAATCAGCCGCGTCGCAAATTCCGCGCTGGTCAGCCCTGTGGAGCGGATGTCCGGGAACATATAGAACGCGCCCTCCGGCTCCACGACCGGCAGCCCCATGTCCGCGAACGCCTTGCACATGAGGTTCCGGCGCTGCTGGTAGCTGACGCGCATCTTCTCAACTTCGCTCCAGCCATGGCGCAGCCCTTCGATGGCGGCGTACTGGCTGAAAATCGGCGCGCAGATTGTCGCGTACTGGTGCAGCTTGAAGCACTGCTCAATCAAGTCGGCCGGTCCGGCGACATAGCCGATGCGCCAGCCGGTCATCGCGAACGATTTTGAAAATCCGTTGAGGACGACCGTGTAGTCCTTCATGCCGGGAAAGCGCCCGATCGACGTGTGCTTCCTGCCGTCGTAGACGAGCTCGCAGTAGATTTCATCGCTGATGCACCATATCTGGTGCTTCTTGACGACTTCCGCAATCTTCTCCAATTCTTCCGCAGGAATCATCCGCCCCGTCGGATTGCTCGGCGAGCAGAACATCACCGCTTTCGTACGCGGCGTGACGGCCGCCTCAATCTGCTCCGCCGTCGGATAGAAGCCGTTCGCGCTCGTATCAAGATGCACGACCGTCGCGTCGCACAAGTTGGTGAGCGGCTGGTATGAGACATAGCACGGCTCGCAGACGATGATCTCGTCGCCAGGATTGAGGATTGTCCGCAGGATGATGTCAACCGCCTCTGACGCGCCGATGGTGATGAGGATTTCATTTTTCGCGCTGTAGCGCATTCCGTAGCGCTCCAGATAGGTGGCGACTTCCTCGCGCAGCTCCAAAAGCCCCCAGTTCGACGTGTAGGATGTGTGCCCCTTTTCGATATGGTAGAACGCCTCCTCGCGCACCGTCCACGGCGTCGAAAAGTCCGGCTCGCCTACGCCGAGCGAAATGATGTCGTCGCGCCCGATGACCAAGTCGAAGAACTTGCGGATGCCGGAGGGCGGCGTCTCGCTGATTTTTTTTGAGAATTTGTCGTTCCGCGTGTTCATCAGGCAGTCACCCCTTCCCGGTTGTCGCGGTCGCGCTCCACGTAGACAATGTCGTTCTCCTTGTACGTCTTCAAAATGAAGTGCGTCTTTGTGGAGCGGACGCCTTCCAGCGTGGCCAGCCTGCTGGAGACAAACAGGGCGACTTCCTTGAGCGACTCGCCCTCGATGATGACCTTCAGGTCGTAGCCGCCGCTCATCAAATACAGCGACTTGACCTGCGGAAAGCGGTAGATTCTGTCGGCGAGCGCGTCGAATCCATGCTCGCGCTCCGGCGTCACCTGGATTTCGATTTCCGCACGCACCATATCTTTCGCCGCGCTGTCCTTTTCAGGATTCACGACAGCCGTATACTTCAAAATGATTCCGTCGTCCTCAAGCTTTTTGACGGCCGCCTGAACTTCGGCGGCGGATTTCTTCGTCATGGCCGCAATATCCTCAACAGAAAGGCGGGCGTTCTGGCGCAGCAAATCAAGAATTTCTTCCATAAAAAATACCTCGGATTGCGTTCAATACTGTTCCATTTATAGTATAGAATTTCCAACAGATTTTCAATAACAAGGCATTCAAGGCTTGCGCTGGTTTCCCAACGGCCGTTCGAGGCGTTCAATTCATTTGCGAAAACAAACACATTCTGCCCGCGCCCTACATCCGCGCCGGCTCCTTCCGCACGACGACCAGATTGCGCTCCCGCGCGTCGTCGGAACCGCCGGCTCCGCAGGAATCCTGCGTCAAAAACGGCACTGAAAGCGGAACGACGTCATACGCCGGAACGATGTCCGCGACGCCCGCCATTTCTGCGGCGATGCTTTCCCGCTTCGCCTTGTACGCCGCGAGCGCGCCGCCCGGACGGACAAGGCGGAGCAGCGTCCGCGCCATCTTCGCATCCAGCGGACGGAACGCCCGGAACACCGCGATGTCAAGGCATTCCGGCGGAACGCGCTCCGCCTCCGACTTGAGGACGCGCACGTTCGCAAGCCTCAGGACGGCGGCAGCGTTTTCCAAAAACGCGCAGCGCTTGTCCATGCGCTCCACAAGGACAAAGTCGACGTCGGGAAGCGCCGCCGCAAGCGGAATTCCCGGAAGCCCGCCGCCGGAGCCGATGTCGCCGACGACAGGGCGCGCGCCGTCCAAGCCTCCAGCCGCCGCACTTCCTTCCACCAATTTCACAATTTCCGGCAGCGCCGCAAGGCTGTCAAAAATATGGCGGACGACGATTTCATCATACTCGTCCGTGTTCACCAGATTGTACGCAGAATTGAACAGCCGCAGCTCGCGGATATAGCCGTCCATCTTCCGGGCGACATCGTCCGTCCTGCCGTCCGGCATTCCGATTTCTTCCAGTCCGTCAGCGAGCAGCGAAGGCCGTTCACTCATTGTCCGCCCCGCTGCCCGTATCAAGCAGCAAGTCCATGTTCCAGTCCGCGGAATTCACCCGCATGGAAACCAAATTTCCCGTCTTGTCAGCCTTGAGGCCGTTCCGCTGCGCAAGCTGGTATAAGAACGAATATTCGTTCGGATAGTCTTGAACGACTGCCGGCTGCACGTCATATCCTGCCGCCGCGCCGCACGCGCCGTCCGCATGGAAAAGCAAATAGAACGTCTCGTCCCGCGTCCGCCCGTCCGAAAGGTACTTCCGGTCGCCGGTCAAAAGGAAGGTTCCGTCGTTCTCCCGGCTGCTGAAATAGACTTCCCGGCAGGTCGCAAGCACGTCGTAGCCGTTGACGACGAACCGCAGGATTGCCGGATTCTTCACTGGCTTCGCCGCCGCGGCGCCTGCGTCCTGCTTCACGGCGGCAGGCTCTGGAAGGGAGCCTCCTTGCGGCGGCGCATCCGGCGCACCAGAAGCGCGCCCCGACTTCAGCCCTTCAAGCTCCTTGAGAATCGAGCCGAGCATTTTTTCCGTAACGGCGGAACCATACGCATCCTGAACAGAACTGGCGCCGCCGGCCAAATCGAACAGGCTGCTGAAGACGCCGTCGTTTCCAAGCGCCGCGATGTCCGCCGCGGAAAGCCGGGGGGAGCCGCCCCACAAAGCGCCGCGCGCCGCTGAAGACGCGTCCTTCACGGCGTCCGCCCCGGCGAGGGAGCCGCCGCCAGAAGCATCCGCGCCGGACG
>CAMWPF010000172.1 GCA_947176045.1 uncultured Treponema sp.
TGAGAATCGAACGAAAGGAAAAAGATTTAAAACAATAGTTTCGCTACTGTAAAACTATAAGTCGATATATGCTGCAAACAACTACAAACTTGTATTATCGCGTTGCCTTGGAGTTTTATTAAAAGGATAACTAATGACTACAGCACTCATCTTTGCAGGAGGAAGCGGCACGCGCATGAACAGCCGCGCCCGTCCCAAGCAGTTTCTTCAGTTCTACGGCAAGGAGCTGATAATCCACACGCTAGAGAACTTCCAGAGCCATCCCGAGGTTGACGCAATTGTCATTGTGTGCATAGCGGACTGGATTCCGTATCTGCGGAGGCTGCTTGAAAAATTTGAAATGAGCAAGGTGCGCTCGGTAGTGCCGGGCGGAAAAACTGGACAGGAATCAATTTACAACGGACTTTGTACAATAAAAGAATTTGCGCCTGACGATTCAGCCGTCCTCGTGCATGACGGCGTGCGGCCGTTCGTGAGCGAGCAGCTCATCTCGGACTGCATTGCGTGCGTAAAGAAAAGCGGGAGCGCGGTTACCGTAACGCCCGCAGTCGAGACGATCGTAATGCAGGAGGGCGGAAAAATCACTTCAATCACCGACCGATCCAAGTGCTTCCACGCGAAGGCTCCGCAGTGCTTTCTCCTCGGCGAGCTGCTTTCGGCGCACGAAAAGGCGCTTGCCGAAGGCAGGACGGACATGATTGACTCGGCGTCGCTCATGAAGTTCTACGGGCATGAGCTGTACACGGTCGCAGGCGGATTTGACAACATCAAGATAACGACCCCGGCGGACTTCTACACGTTCAAGGCGCTGTACGAAGTGCGCGAGCAGCAGCAGATTTTTGGGCTGTAGGGAGGAATGATGACGGGCATTCTGGAAGAGGACATACAGGATCTGGCATCGCGGAAAAACTGCTTTGAGCCGTTTGAAAATTCCTCCGTGCTCATTACGGGCGCGACGGGGCTGCTCGGCTCCATTCTGGCGAAGTCCCTGATCACATATTCGCGGAAAAACGGCGCGGGCATCACGGTCTATGCCTGCTGCCGGGACAGGGAAAAGTATGAAAGGGTTTTCGGCGGCTACCAGTGCGAACTCCTAAAGCCTGTATTCGGCGATGTTGGGCATCTTGACATTTCGCAGCTGCGCACGGACTGGATTGTTCACGGCGCGAGCGTTACGGATTCCCGCACGTTTATTGAAAAACCTGTTGAGACGATTGAGACGGCGGTCGGCGGAACGCAGAATCTTTTGCGCCAGTGCATCGGAAAAAAGCTGAAGGGATTCGTCTGCCTGAGCTCGCTTGAGGTGTACGGCACGTTCAGCGGATTCGATGGAGTCAAGAATGTAACGGAAGCGGACGGCGGCTATATTGACACGATGTCCGTGCGCTCAAGCTATTCCGAAGGGAAGCGCATGGCGGAGACGCTCTGCGCATCGTATGCTGCGGAGTACAGCATCCCGGTGAAGGTCGCCCGGCTGTGCCAGACTTTCGGCGCGGGCGTGGAGTACGGAGACCGCCGCGTGTTCGCCCAGTTTGCGCGCTCGGTGATTGAGGGGAAGGATATCGTGCTCCGGACAAAGGGCGGAACGGTGCGCAGCTACTGCTACACATCGGACGCGGTGCGCGGAATTCTCACCGTGCTTTCAAAGGGCAGCATGGGAGAGGCGTACAACATCGCGAATCCTGATGCGACGGCTTCCATTGCGGACATGGCGCATCGCGTGTGCGCGCTGTTCCCGGAGAGCGGAATCAACGTTGTGTTCGACATCGCGGAGGATGCGGGCAGGCTCGGCTACAACCCGGAGGTCAGGATGCGCCTTGATCCGGGAAAGCTGGAGTCGCTTGGCTGGAAGGCGGAAGTTCCGCTTGACGAGATGTTCCGCCGCCTTGTGGAGGGGATGCGGGAGATGCAGAAGAAATGAATCTGACACAACTGCTGCTCAATTCCAACATTCCTGTTCACGAGCTGACAGAAAAAGAAAGCAAGAAGTTAAAATCAGTTCTCCTCGAAATGTTTATGGATATCCAGTTTGCCTGTGAAAAAGAAGGGCTTTCAGTGATGCTTGGCGGCGGATCCTGCCTTGGTGCGGTACGCCATAAAGGATTCATTCCGTGGGATGATGATTTAGATTTGAATATGCCTCGCGATGATTATGATGCGTTTCCGAAGGCATTGGAAACGCATTTTCCAGGAAAATACCGTCTTGTCGGACCGGGCGTTTCCGAGCAGTACAGCCTTCCGTTTATTAAGATTGAGAAAAAAGGAACGGTTGTTAGAACTGTCTATGAATGTGAAGATGAACGACCTGCTATTGGAATCGACTTGTTTCCGATTGAGAATGTTCCTGATGGAATGCTTCTGCGGATATGGCATGGATTCTGGAACAATTTCTATCAGTATGTGGCCGTCTGCACAAAGCTATGGCAGCGGAGGTCGTGTCCTGTTACGTCCCTTCTGCTTTCAACAAGGGAAGGAAGAAAATCTTTGCGGACAAGATTTCTTATCGGACGGCTGTTTTCATTCAGGTCGTATCAGAAGTGGTATGAAATATGCGACAAAGTTGCGCAAAAATATAAGAATATATTCACAAAGTTCGTTACCATACCAACGGGCAGGGCGCACTATTTTGGGGAAATCCAGAAGTGTTCAGACATCTTGCCTCCATCGGAGTGTGAGTTTGAAGGACAGAAGGCGTATGTTTGCAACGGCTACAAAACATACCTGTCCTCGCTTTATGGTGATTATATGCAAGTTCCGCCGCCAGAAAAGCGGGAAAAACATTTCATTGTGGAAATAGATTTTGGAGAATGACGGAATGAATTAAATAATGGCATATTTTTAATGTAGCAAAATTCCTTTTGGTTTTTTGGAAACCGAATACAAGCAAATTCCAGTCCCAATATATGACAAATACACTGTAGAGGGCTGGATAAAAGATATATTTAATTTTACGGACGACTAATCTTTTTATACGGAATACACAGTTATGACTATTTCTCTCGGCATTATTGCGCTCAATGAGGAGCAATATCTTCCTGCGATTTTGGATGATGTACTTGTTCAGACATTTCCGCTTTCACAGATAGACTTTATTTTAATCGACAGCCTTTCGACGGACAAAACAGAAGTCTTGATGAATTCGTTTAAAGAGCAGCATAAAAAGGAATTTAAGAATATCAGGGTTTTAAAAAATGCAGGCCGATGGCAGGCCGATGGCTGGAATGTCTTTATAGACAATGCTGCGGGAGATGTTCTCATAAAGGTCGATGCTCATGCCCACATTCCAGTCGATTTTATAGAAAAGCTCATTGCTAAGATGGAAGAGGGACAGTTTTCCGTCCTCGGCGGAAAGCGTCCTGTTATTCTGAAAGAAAATACGGAATGGGCAGAAATATTGCTTGAAGCCGAAAATTCGCTTTTTGGCAGCGGGATTGCCGTGTTCAGAACATCGGACAAACCTCGCTATGTGAAATCTGTTTTTCATGGAGCATACCGTAAAGAAGTCTTTCAGAAAGCAGGAAAATTTAATGAGCGGTTGCGCAGAACAGAGGACAATGAGATTCACTGGCGCATACGGAAACGTGGATTTAAGATTCGCTATGAGCCGTCCATTGTGTCTTACCAATATGTACGCCCCACGTTAAGGAAAATGCTGAAGCAAAAGTTTTCTAATGGGTATTGGATTGGTAGGACTGCATGGATATGTCCACAGTGCCTTTCCTTGTACCATTTTGCTCCATTTGCCTTTGTGCTTATGTTGGTAGTGTCCATACTGTTTGTAGTTCTGTCTACAAAAACCCTGTTGTTGACTGCTCTTTGTACGCTCTATGGTTGTTTTGCTGTGGGAAATACAGTCTTGTCAATTTTAAAGACCAAAAAAGCTAGCACTATTTTATTGCTGTTCCTGTTTCCGCTGCTTCACATTGTGTACGGAATAGGAACTGTTCTTGGACTACAGCCGTTCCATATACGGCATGACTGACAATATAGGAAACTTACCAGTTTTTCAATGTGAAAACAACGAAATAATACATTCATTTCTCTGGAGGAATCTGTATGTGGAAAGTACAGCTTTTTAAACTGAACTACGATGAACATGAGAAACAGGCGGTGAACGAAGTCCTTGATTCTGCATGGATTACTATGGGGCAGAAAACACAGAATTTTGAAGATTCCTTTTCCCGTTTTCTTGGCTACGGATGTAAGTGTCTTGCTTTATCAAACTGTACAGCAGCCTTGCATCTGGCTTTGCTTGCTCTTGGTGTTAAAGCTGGGGATGAGGTCATTACGCCGTCGCTTACTTTTGTGGCAGACCAGAATGTTACGACTATGGTCGGTGCGAAAAATGTGCTGGCGGATATTGCTTCTGATTCTGACTGGGATATGGATCCTGATGATATTGAAGCAA
>CAMWPF010000173.1 GCA_947176045.1 uncultured Treponema sp.
CCCATCAGATTGTGCGGCTGTTCCCCGAGCCGGGCGAATACGCGCTCATCGCAGCCGACTGCTTTGCGTTGGAGCGCGATGAGGCGCTGCGGTTCCGTGCCGCGGCGCAGCTGCTTGCAATTGACGACGGCTCGGAGAACGGGACGTTCTGCGACTACCTGCTCGACATTCTGCCGTCCGCGGATGCGGCGCGCGTTCCGAACATGCGCGAGCCGGCGTTCATTGAGACGCCGAGGAGCCGGAAGCCGCCGGAAGAGCGCGGGAAGCGGAAGTTGGAGAAAATCCTCGTCTGCCTTGGCGGCGAAGATCCCGCCGCGCTGACCGTCCCTGCCGCCGAATTTTTCGCTTCGGAGGGGCGGGACGTTACGGCGGTCCTGCCGCATGCGGCGGATTTTGTTCCGCCGACGGAGAAGAAGATCAGGTGGATTCCGCCTGTCAAAAATTTGAAGGAAACGCTTGCGTCGTACGATGTCGTCGCAACCCATTACGGACTGACGGCATTCGAGGCCGCCGCCGCCGGGTGCGCGGTGGTCCTGCTTCCGACGACAAAGCTGCACGGGCGCCTTGCCGCGGCGAACGGCTTTTTCAGCCTCGACGTAAGGCAGAAAAAGCCGGCGCTGTCTGCGGACGAGGTTCTCGGGAATGCAGAACGGCTGTATCCGCCGTTTTATGACAGGATGCGGCAGGAAGGCCGCCCTCTGGGGCTGTTCGTCAAGGAGCTGTCGCACGGCCGCCGCTTCTTGTGTCCGGTCTGCCACAATGATGCGGACGGCGCGGCGGATGAAGTTGTCATGCGGACGGCGCGTCGGACGTTCCGGCGGTGCGGCTCCTGCGGCATCGTCTACAGCTCATGGACGGCCGACAGGGTTCCGGCAATATATGGAAAGTCGTATTTTTCCGAAGAGTACAAGAATCAGTACGGGCGGACGTATCTGGAGGATTTCGACGCCATCAAGAAGGCCGGCATGCGCCGGATCGGGGAAATCCGGTCGGCGCTGCGCCTGCGCGAGGCGGCGCGCCCTTCAATTCTTGATGTGGGATGCGCCTACGGGCCGTTCCTTGCGGCGGCGGATTCCTGCGGCTGGCAGGCGTTCGGCACTGACATTTCGGAAGATGCCGTGGACTACGTGCGGAACACGCTGCTGTTTCCGGCAGTCTGCGCGCGCTTTCCCGAATTCAATGCTGCCGCGGAATTCGGCGTGAACGAATTTTCCGCCGTGTCGATGTGGTATGTCATCGAGCATTTTTCCGACCTGCGTCCGGTCTTGGCCGCCGTCTCCAAGCTTCTGAAAGCCGGTGGCGTGTTCGCCTTTTCCACGCCGTCCGGCGCGGGAATTTCGGCGAAGTCCGACGCGGCGTCTTTCTTTGAACGGAGTCCCGCCGATCATTTCACCATCTGGGAGCCGTCCGGCGTCGCGCGGATTGTGTCGCGGTTCGGCTTTTCCGTCGTGAAGATTGTGTCGACGGGGCATCATGCCGAGCGCTTCCCGGCGGTTCGGGCGCATGGCTGGAAGCCGTCCTCCGCCTTGTTCAAGCTTTGCGGCGGCATCAGCCGGATGTGCCGTTTGGGCGACACGTTTGAAGTCTATTGCAGGAAGGTGAGATGAATTCCGAATCAGTGCTGATTTTGGGCGCGGGAGAGATGCAGCGTCCGGCGATCGCCGCGGCGAAGCAGCTGGGATACAAAGCCGCCGCCGTCGATGCGAATCCGAATGCCGCCGCCGTCATGGATGCCGATGTGTTCGGGCAGGTTGACTTGAAGGACCGGGAGGCGGTTCTGGCGTTCGCGAGGAGGCTTTCCCGCGGCGGACAGCTCCGCGCTGTGTTCACCGCGGGAACCGATTTTTCCGCTTCTGCCGCGTATGCCGCGGAGGCGCTCGGACTGCCGGGGCATTCGTTCGAAGCGGCGTGCAACGCGAGCATAAAGCCGCGGATGCGCGCCTGCTTTGCGGCGGCGGGCGTTCCGTCTCCGCAGTTCTTCAGCGTTTCAAAGGACGGGCGCTCCGAGGCAGAATTTCTAGAGCTGTGCGCGCGGCGGGCTTCTGAGGAGCTGGGATTTCCCTGCGTCGTCAAGCCTGCCGACAATATGGGCGCGCGCGGCTGCCGGATGGTTCGGAATGCGGAGGAAGCGGCGCCTGCTGCGGCTGCGGCTGTGGCGCAGTCCCGCTCGTCCGCCGTCATTTTTGAGCGGTACATGGACGGGCCGGAATTTTCGATTGACGCGGTTGTGTTCGACGGCACGATGACTGTTGCCGGGTTCGCCGCCCGGCACATCTTCTACCAGCCGTACTTCATTGAAACCGGGCATACGATGCCCGCCGCAATCGATGAGGCGGTGCGCCTCGAGCTGATTTCCACGTTCGCACTGGGCGTCAAGGCGCTGGGGCTGACGCACGGCGCAGCGAAGGCGGACATCAAGTATACGGAGAACGGGCCTGAAATCGGAGAGATTGCGGCGCGGCTTTCGGGAGGCTATATGTCGGGCTGGACGTTTCCATATGCGTCCGGCTGCAATCTGACGGAGCAGGCGCTGCTCGTCGCCTGCGGACGGACGCCGGAACGGCTGGTGGCGGAGCGGGTTCCGATCGCATTCGCGCCGCCGGCTTCCTGCGTCCGGCTCGGACGGCCGTTCGAGCTGTATGAAGTTCCGTGCCGCCGGGCGAGCGCCGAACGCGCGTGGATTTCGATCCCCGGCATCGTCGGAAGCGTCTGCGGCGAAGATTCCGCGTCCGGCGTTCCGAACGTTCGGAACATCCTGCCGCGTCCGCTCCAGCCGGGAAGCGCCGTCGATTTTCCGCGGAACAACGTCCAGAAATGCGGAAACGTGATTTCCTGCGCGCCGACTGTGCGGGAGGCGGCGGAGTGCGCCGAGCTGGCGGCTTCCCGTATGTTCGTGCGGCTCGGGCCGCGCTGCGGGCGCACCGAGCGGTTCCTTGCCGGAGACGGGCTTCCCGACGAGTCAGGGTTTCCGCCGCCGGCGTTCAGCGCGTTTGAAAAGGTTTCCGCGATGGAGCTTTCCGGCACGATTCCGGAAGACGTCCCGGTGCTGTCCTGCGCTGGAGCGGAGGTGCTCGCGCTTTTGGACGCAGGCGGGCGGGACTGGAGCTATATGACTGCGCGCGAGGCGGCGGAGCTGTTCGACAGGATGTTTCCCCGCCATCCTCCGATGGACAGGCGGCGGTTTTGGTCGGCGCTGTTCCGCGGCGGCCTTCAGGCGGCGGTTTATGTTTCCGATTCATCTTCCGAAAATCAATAGAGGGCGGTTTGCTGTTTTTGCAAGGCTGGAAGCGGAGGTTTCCATGAAAAAAGACAGATACATTCATAAAAAGACAGTCATCTCGCTCGCTGCGGCCGCGGCGCTGCTTGGCGCTTCCGTCGTCCTTTCCGCAGAGGCGCCGTCAGGAACGCGCGCGCTGGTGCAGGCCGCCGAGGAGTCCGGCATGACCCTGTACTGGGACACGCTGACTTCCAGCGGGCTGATTGAGAAGAACGGGCATCAGGTTTCATTCCAGGGCGGGGAGCGGCTTGTGATGCTTGACAGCTCTGCCCTCGCGCTGACGGACGCGCCGCTTGTGCAAAACGGGGAGATCATCGTGTCTGACGGTTTTCTGGAGCTGGCGGAGGAGCATTTCAGCACGAAGCCGGAACGGACGGCGTTCCGCGTCGGCGCCATCCTCATCGATCCGGGACATGGCGGAAAGGATCCCGGCGCGAGCCAGTCGTTCACGATAAAAGGGAAGAAGCTGACGGTAACGGAGAAGGACGTTACGCTGTCGATTGGAAAAATGCTGTATGCGCGCCTCAAGCAGGCGTATCCGGACAAGCAGATCATCATGACGCGGGATACGGACGTGTTCCTTACGCTCGGACAGCGGACGGACATTGCGAACGCCGTCAGGCTGCCGGAGAACGAGGCCGTCCTGTACGTTTCCGTCCATGTGAACGCCTCCCTCGACAAGAAGGCGAGCGGCTATGAGGTCTGGTATCTGTCGCCGGGGTACCGCCGCACGGTTTTGGACAAGTCCGCCGTCGGAAAGGACGACGGAACGCTCTTTCCGATTCTCAATTCAATAATGGAAGAAGAATATACGACGGAAAGCATCTTGATTGCGAAATTCATCATGGACGGATTGCAGGCGCAGATCGGAAGCCAGTCGAAGGCGCGCGGCATCAAGGCGGAGGAATGGTTCGTTGTCAGGAACGCCAATATGCCCAGCGTCCTCATTGAGGTCGGCTTTCTGACAAACGAGGCGGAGGCGGTGAATTTGAGCACGGAGGCGTACTTGCAAAAGACTGCCTTTGGCATATATAATGGAGTCCAAGCGTTTGTGACGCATTTTGTACGTTCACGGGGATTGACATCGACTAAATG
>CAMWPF010000174.1 GCA_947176045.1 uncultured Treponema sp.
GCTGATCCGCATGGCGGCGTTCTACAGAAGGAAGAGGGGCGGGGAATGAAGGCGAATGGAATGAAGGGGGCCGCGGCGTTCCTGCTGCTGCTTGCGGCGCTTCCGGCTTTTGCCGGCGGCGCGCCGCTTCCGCGCGGGTACGGCGGCGTCGAGCTGGGAATGTCCGTCGATGAAGTGAAGGAGAAGCTGCGCGCCAATGCGGATTTCGGCTACCGCGGAGACGGCGACGTTTCGCTCCTGCCGGGGGAGAACCGCGTTCTGATTGAGACCGACGCGGAGTCCGGGCATTCGCGCTCGTTCCTGACGCGGTGCTGGTTCCAGTTTTACGAAGGCAGGCTGTACACAATCATCATCAATGTTGACCGCGGGCGCATGGATCATTACAGCATATTCAGCGCGCTGTGCGAAAAGTACGGCGAACCCGAGTCGCTGACGCCGGAAAAGTCGGTGTGGCAGGACGACGGCGTGATGATGAGCTTGGAGCGGCCGCTGGCGCTGAAGTATGTGGACAAGAAGGTTTTGGAGGAAGTGCGCGGCGCGGCGCTCGTGCTTCCATCCGGCTCGGAAATGACGCGAGAGCTGTTTTTGGAGGGATTGTGATGACCTGCGGCTGCTTGGTTTTTCGGCGCGGAACGGCCTGCTTGTTTTGGTTTGCGGCTGCCGTTCTGGCGGCGCTGTCCTTCTGCTCGTGCCGGTCGGGTCGTCTGGAGTCGCGCCATCTGGAAATCGTCCGCGCCGACGGCGGAACGGTGCAGGTGGTTGCGGAGCTGGCGCGGACTGCCGCAGAGCGCGAGCGCGGCTTCATGGGGCGGAAGTCCATTCCCGACGGAACGGGGATGCTGTTCCTGTTCGATGAGGACAGGATCCTTTCCTTTTGGATGAAGGATACGCCGTCGCCGCTTTCCATCGCGTTCATTTCGTCCGACGGCAGGATCCGCGACATTTTCGACATGACGCCGTTCAGCCTTGCCGACGTTACGAGTACGGTTTCCGTCCGCTACGCGCTGGAAGTGCCGCAGGGCTGGTTCCGGCGGGAAGGCGTCCGCGCGGGAGACCGGCTGCTGATAGATTTCTGAGCGGAAACCTGCTATACTGTGCCGGATGTCCGGTTTTTATGATTTTTATGATGTAGCCGTCGTCGGCGGCGGCCATGCGGGAATTGAGGCGTCGCTCGCCTGCGCCCGGATGGGATTGAAGACGCTCGCCGTCACCCAGAGCGTGGACGCAATCGGCAGGATGTCGTGCAATCCCTCCATCGGCGGCATTGCGAAGGGCAACATCGTCCGCGAAATCGACGCGCTCGGCGGCGAAATGGGCCGCCTGATCGACCGTTCCATGATCCAGTTCCGTATGCTCAACAAGAGCCGCGGGCCTGCGGTGCGCGCGCCGCGCGCCCAGGCTGACAAGCGCGTGTACGCGCGCCTTGCGGAAAAAGTCCTGCAATCCACGCCGAACCTCTCCGTCCTCATGGATACCGTCGTTGACATTCTTTCGGCGGAAAGCTCGTCGCCGCTGCCGCCGGGTTCCGACGGCGTTGCGGAAGCCGGTTCGATTCCCGGCGGATTCCGCGCGGCTGGTTCTGCGAAGTGCCGGATGCGGCGCAAGGTTACAGGAATTGCAACAGAGCGCGGCAGGGTTGTTCCCGTGCGCGCCGTCGTCCTGACGACGGGTACGTTCTTGGGCGGGCGGATTTTCATCGGCGAGTACGACGCGCCCTGCGGCAGGCTCGGCGAGGCGGCGGCGTTCGGACTGACGGAGTCGCTGCACCGGCTCGGCTTCACGACGGGGCGGCTCAAGACGGGGACGCCGCCGCGGATTCTGCGCGGCACGGTGGATTTTTCCAGGCTGGAGGAGCAGCCCGGCGACGGCGAAGTCGTTCCGTTTTCGTTCGACGATGCGGCGGTGGAGCGTCCGATGGTTCCCTGCCACATCGCCTGCACCAACGAGGACGCGCACCGCATCATCAGAGAGAACATCAGCCGTTCGCCGCTGTTCAGCGGAAAGATTTCGGGAGTCGGGCCGCGGTACTGCCCGTCCATCGAGGACAAGGTGATGCGGTTCGCCGACCGCGGGAGGCACCAGATTTTCGTCGAGCCGGAAAGCTTGGAGAACGATGAGATTTATTTGAACGGGCTGTCGTCGTCGCTCCCGGAAAGCGTGCAGGACGCGTTCCTGCATACGATGGCGGGATTCGAGAACGCCGTCCAAAGCCGCCCCGGATATGCGGTGGAATACGACTACGTGGAGCCGACGCAGCTGCTCCCGTCGCTTGAGACGAAGCGCGTCGCCGGATTGTTCCACGCCGGGCAGATCAACGGCACGTCCGGGTACGAGGAGGCGGCGGGGCAGGGGCTTGTCGCCGGAATCAACGCCGGACTGTACGCGCGCGCCCATGCGGAGTTGTGCGGGCCGCTGTGCGCCGTCCGGCTGGACGGAACGGCGTCGTCCGAGGAGCCGGGCGCGCTCCGCTACGGCTTCGGCATGACGGCGGAGCAGGTTGCGCGCTCCGCAGAGGAATGCGCGCGGCTTTCGGAGGCCGTGAACCGCACGGAGCGGGAGGCGCAGCTTGCCGCCGGACATAATCATTTTTCCGACATTCCCGAATGGCGCCCGCTGGTGCTCGGGAGGGACGAGGCGTACATCGGCGTCCTCATCGACGATCTTGTAACGCTCGGCACGAAGGAGCCGTACCGGATGTTCACGGCGCGCGCCGAGTACCGGCTCAAGCTGCGCCACGACACCGCCGACCGCCGCCTCACGAAGTACGCCTGCGCGGCCGGCCTGAAGACGCAGGCGCAGCTGGACGCGGTGGAAGCAAAGTACGCGAAGCTGGATGAACTGGTCGCCGCGCTCGTCAAAAATCCCGGCTTGGAGAATCCGGGGCATCCGGCTGATCTTTGGAACGCGGCGCAGATTGAATTCAAATATATGTATTATATCGAAAAGCAGGACCGCCGGATTGAGAAGATGCGCCGCATGGAGCATGTGCGGATTCCTGATGATTTCGATTATGGGGCGATTCCGTCGCTTTCTGCCGAATCCCGCCTGAAGCTGGAAGCCGTCCGGCCGCTGACGCTGGGGCAGGCGGAGCGGATTTCCGGAATCCGCAACAGCGACATCATGCTGCTCATGGTCTACTTGAAATGACGCGCTCCGTCGCGGGACTGGATCCGCCCGCATGAACGGAGTTCGCATACGGTAACTTATTGATAATCAGTCTTACTATTATTTACAAAAAGCACTCGGCGTGCTATAGTGTCAGTCAGGAAAATGCAGGTTCGGAACACTCAGCAGCGGAAGCTTGTAATGGATCTCATGCGCGGAAATCTGTCCCACCCGACGGCGGATGAAATATACGCGCTCGCCCGGCGGAAGGAGCCGCGCATCAGCCGCGGAACGGTCTACCGCAACCTGCACTTCCTTGTGGAGGCGGGGGAAATCGCGCGGATTTCCGTTCCCGGTTCGCCCGATCATTTTGACAGCTGCCTTGCGGAGCACCACCATCTGCACTGCCGCCGCTGCGGCCGGCTTCTGGATGTGCCGGGTGTCGTGTTCTCTCTTGAGCAGGCGGTCGCGGCGTCGTTGGCGCGTTCCGGATTCGTCATTGAGGGTGTCGGAGTCATTTTCAAAGGACTGTGTCCGGACTGTTCGGGCGCAGCTTCCCGTTCTTGTGAAGAATAGTTTTGCAACTATATAATTTTCATTGCTTTGGAGGAACAAAATGGAATTGAAAGGTTCGCAGACAGAAAAAAACCTTCAGACGGCGTTCGCCGGCGAGTCTCAGGCGCGCAACAAGTATACGTACTATGCAAGCAAGGCGCGCAAGGACGGCTACGAGCAGATTGCGGCGATTTTCGAGGAAACCGCGCACAATGAGAAGGAGCATGCCGAGCTGTGGTTCAAGCTCCTGCACGGCGGAATCGGCACGACGGCTGAAAACCTGAAGGATGCCGCTGCTGGCGAAAACTACGAGTGGACGGATATGTACGCCGGATTCGCAAAGACAGCGAAAGAGGAAGGCTTTGATTCGATTGCGAAGCTGTTCGAGGGCGTCGCGGCGATCGAAAAGCTGCATGAGGAGCGCTACTTGAAGCTGCTCAAGAACGTCGAGGACAAGCTTGTGTTCAGCAAGGACGGCGACGCCATCTGGCAGTGCCGCAACTGCGGACACGTCGTCGTCGGAACGTCCGCGCCGAGCGTCTGCCCGGTCTGCGCCCATGCCCAGAGCTATTTCGAGCTGCGCAAGGAAAACTACTAGGCCGCGCCGTTCCGGCGGATGAGAATCAAATGATGTGAATATGGAAAATGATCCCGCCCGGGCGCAGTTTACGGTGGGGCCTGCCGAATTTCGG